>CAZTDC010000318.1:0-4338 GCA_964612165.1 uncultured Salinivenus sp. | reverse complement strand
GGCCACATGAAGACGACCTCCACGTCGAAGACGATGAAGATCATGGCCACGAGATAAAACTTGACCGAGTACCGCTCGTGGGCGCTTCCCACCGGGTCCATGCCGCTCTCGTAGGGCATCGTCTTGGTGTCGCTCGGGCGGCTGGGGCCCACGTACGTGGCCGCCGCGAGCAGGGTAAGCGCCAGCCCGGTAGCCAGCGCAATCATGAGGAAGAGGGGGATGAACTCACCAAACATGACCGATTGGGGCGTCGGACGCAGAAGGATGGCGCGCCCGCGTGCGACCGTTCACTCAAAGGCACACGGGGATAGGATACGGTACGGATTAGACGTCGCGGATGCAACGAAACGCCGCCGCGCCTTCCCTAAGAGCCGGTGAAACCCCGTCGCGCCCGTCCGGAGAGAGGGGCAGGGAGGACACCAGTGCTCCGTCCCTACAGGGGGCTGGGAGAAGTAGCGGTGTGGAAATACGGAGGCTCGGTTTCTCCCCCTCCACATCCACACGTCCATCTACACTACGGGAGTTCGTAGGTAATGCGGGCCATGAGCATGCGGCCCAGGGCCGGAGCCCCCACAAACTCGCGATGGCGGTTGTCGAGCACGTTTTTGCCCGTAAGGGTGAGGTTCAGGCCGGGGACCGCCGGAATGTTGTACCCGGCGCGCACGTCCAGCAGCGTGTAGGCTTCCACGTCGCCCACGTACGGCCCCGAGCGTACCGGGAAGCCGTCCACATAGTGTACGGTGGTCCCCACCGAGAAGCCGGCGGGCAGGCCGTAGTCGAACCCGCCCTTCGTTTTGAGGGCGGGCGCATTGAGGGCCAGGTTGAGGCTCGTGTCGCTCTCGTCGAGCTCCTCGTTGTCGAAGAAGTCGTCGCTCACGAACGAGACGTTGCCGAAGGCCGTGAAGGTGTCGCTGAGGTCGGCCTCGATGGAGGCGTCAATGCCCCAGTACTCCACCTGTCCAAAATTGCGGTAGGTGAGAAGGGCCCCAACCTGATTGGCGTTTCCACCGTCCGGAAGCACCTGCTCGTCGGGCTGGACGACGGCGGACGGCGTTTGCCCAAATGTCCCTGTCAGCAGCTCAAAAATGCGTTGCTCCGACAGCCCAGAGGCCTGCTGGAAATCTTGGAGGGTCTGAGCCAACTGGGGGTCCGATTGAACTTTGCTCTGAAGATCGGAGGAAATGAATTGGGGGTTGAGGTAAACGAAAGGAGACTCGATCCGCTGAGGGCCGACGAAATTCTCCTTCTGTTCGTAATACCCATCGATATTGAGTCGAATGCGGTCGGCAATCGTGCCTTTGTACCCGAGCTCAAATGTTTGCGTCGTGGTTTGTTTGAGTGGATCGATGTCGGACGGACCGTCGACGGACCGATACCCGAACTCACTATCGTCGGGAATGCCCAGCACCACACCGTCCTCGCTGTCGGGAGGCGACGTGAGTTGCGTGGCATCAGTCGTCTGAGCCACCGTACTGAGCAGTGACACATACGCCTGCTTTGCCTGTGAAGAAAGGTCACTAAACGGATCTGGCAGCGAACCAGAATTGAGTTGGTTTGCAAATTCCTGTGCGGCGGCGCCATAGACCGGTTTGACGGGATACTGGCTCAGTGGGATCGAATTCCCAAAATTTCCGGGCAGGAAGAAGCGAACCGTTCGGTCGTTCCGAAAATTGTCAAACTCAAACCCATCGGCTGCGCCGAGTCCCTGAAAGACGAGTTCACGACCGCCGCCGAGGCTGCGCTGCTGAGCAGGGACGTCGAGGAAGAGGGAATTGACGCCCGGGGACGAGAAGGCCTGGTTGTAGCTGGCCCGCACAGAGTGGGCCGGGGTCAGGTTGTACACCAGCGCCGCTCGGGGCGAGAATTGCAACGTGCCGACGACGTTGTTGTAATCGGCTCGGCCTGCGAGCGTCAGGGAAAGGGGATCGGCCAGGTCGGTGGTCGTTTGCACGTACCCGCCGTACTCGTTGATGTCGTCCCGGCCCTCGTTCCGTCCCAGTACCAGCCCGTTGGTTCGTGGACGGGTAAGGTTCAAGTCTGCGCCCGCAACGACCTCGGTACTAAGGCTCGACAGGCCGAAAGAGTGCTGCACCTGCCCGTTCCACTGGAGGCCCTCGTCGGTGGTGGCGCGGCCGCTGCCGTACACGAAGGGATCGACGGAGTGATTTCGATTGAGGTACGCCTGGGCAAAGAACTCTCCCCGCTCAAATCGGAGCTGGCCGTAGCTGTACCCAAAGCCGTTGGTTTGAATGGTGCCGACGCCAGACTGGAAGGTGCTTTTGAGGGACGAGTATCCCCCGTTCAGCGTGACGCTCGTTTCGCCGCCGAAACGATACTTCAGCATCCCGTTCACGTTGTACTTGAAGTAAAGGTCCTCTCGGCGAAGCTGGGCCTCCTCGTCTCCATCCCCGTCGAAGTCGCCTCTTGCGAAGGTACGGTTCTGAAGCGCCGGATCGTTCGGATCCTGGTAGAAGCGATAGCGGGCAATCTCGGCGGCGTCCTTGGGATTATCGGGGTTTAAGCTCCACTCGTCGGCCCGGCTGAACTGGGCCGTCACCTTGTACCCCACGTCATCGCCAATCACGCCGGCCTGGCGAATTTGGGTGTTGACGAAGGAGCGCGACCCGCCGGCCACCGACACGGCCGTTCCCGGTTCCTGGAAGGGATCTTTGGTAAAGAAGTGGATGACGCCGCTGTCCACGCCAGGGCCGTACAGGGCCGAGCCGGGGCCGCGCACCACTTCCACACGGCTCAGGTCGAGCGGAATGCTGGGCATCACACTGTAGGCGTTGACCCCGAGGGCGGGCACAGAGGCTTCTCGGTAGTCGGTGAGGACGTGAATGCTGCTGGCGTAGGCTTCGTTGAATCCGCGGAGGGACACCTCGCGCCGGTCTACCCCGGTCTGGGCCATGTCCACGCCGGGCGCGCTCCGCAGGGCCTCGACCGAAGAGGTCGTCACCTCCCGCCGGATTTGCTCCGGCTGCAGGACGGAGATGGAGGCAGGAGCGTCGAGAATCTTTTCCCGCTGCCGAGAGGCCGATACGACGACCGTCTCGAGACTCTCGCTCTCCAGCTCCAGCTCCGCGTCGATGTCGCGGGACTCGCCTGCTTCGAGCGTCATCGTGATCCGGCGCTCCCTGTAACCAATGAAGCGCATCTCGAGGACGTACTTCCCCGGCGGAATGTCGGCGATCTCAAAATTGCCGTCCACGTCCGTGGTGGTTCCCTGTTCGACCTCCGAATTGTCCGCATTGCGCAGCAACACGGTGGCCCCAATAAGCGGGGCTCCATCCCGGGCGTCGGCTACCGTGCCGGTGAGCGTGGCGGGTCCTTGGGCCTGCACCGGTGAAACGAAGCCGAGAACACAGAGAGCGAGAAGACACCCTCCAAGTGCGAATCGGAGGGCGGCCGAAGAAGACATAGGAACAAGACGCATTGGTGAGGGAAGGATCGTGCAACGGTAGCAGATTTTCGGGCGCACGACTTCGTAATATCGCCCGAAAAAAAGTGGGCCTATTACCAACGTGGAGGTAGAAAATAAATGCGAAACCGCCAATGTGACGGGTAGGGGGATCGCATGCTCGACGCTTGGCCGAGCGGGGGCGAGCCGGGCCAAGAACGCCAGACGTTTCTTTTCTTTGCGAGGAGGACCGTGCGCTCTCCCACGATCGAACCAGTTCCCGTGATGGTGTTCACGAATCCCGGTTCTTCTCCGTTGGGAGGGTGCGCCGCAAAGTTCGAGCCACGTTTCCGCCCATAATTTGTTCAACCTCGTCCGGCGTAAAGCCGCTCTCGAGCAGGGCCTCGGTGAGGTGGGGCAGGCCTGCGGCATCGAACGGCACCGAGACCGTGCCGTCGAAGTCGGTGCCGAGGGCCACGTGCTCCACGCCCACGAGATCGGCCACGTGCCGCATGGCGCGGGCAGCGGCGGCGGGCGTGTCGCCGCAGACGGCCCGCTCCCAGATGCCGACCCCAATGATGCCACCCTGCTCGGCGATGGCCCGAATGTGATCATCGCTCAGGTTGCGCGGGCTGTCGCAGGTGCCCCGCACGCCGGTATGGGAGACGACGACGGGAGCGTCCGTATGGGCGAGCACATCGTCGATGAGGGCGTCGGAGGCATGGGCAAGGTCGATGGTGACGTTTCGCTCGGTGAGGCGCCCGAGCACCTCTCGGCCAAAGTCGGTGAGGCCGTTTTTCTTCATGCCGGTGTTTGACCCGCCGAGGGCGTTGTCGTGGAGGTGGGTGAGGCTCATCATGCGGTAGCCGGCGTCGACGAGCGTGTCGACGTTCGCGGCCTCTCCCTCCAGCGCGTGCAGCCCTTCGACGGCGAGGAGG
>CAZTDC010000317.1:0-4338 GCA_964612165.1 uncultured Salinivenus sp. | reverse complement strand
GTTTCCTCTCAGGTCGGGTCCGGGCGACACCAGCTCCAACTCTCCGTTGAGGACCTGCCCAGCGGCACGTACGTCTTGCGGCTCGCCGCCGGAGGAGACTCGGAGACTCGGCGTCTGACGGTCGTGCGCTAGGTCCAAATGAGGCTACAGTCGCACGACTCAGCTTTTCAAGGACATCCGGTAGAGACCTCTCCAGCATTGCGAAGGCTCGGACATCACGGTGCGAAAGCCGGTAGCTTCAAAGAGAGCGCTACCCTCATTGGGGGCGAAGCATTCTTTACTGCCGATGTAGAAGGACAGAGTGAACCGGATTTTTCGGCTACCAGTGCTGCCAATCATACACAGGTTTCAGGTCTTCCTCGAAGATCTAACTCTGGGGACGCATATCGTCATCTTCCTCAGTTCGAATTGTCGATCAGACACAGATGTTGATGCTCCGCCGTTCGACGGTTCTCATTACCTTCCTAATGGTTATGCTTCTCGGTGGGACCGCCCCGCGGACACTCGCCACAGGGTCAGAAGTAGCATCCCCGCCTGACGTCCCACCCAGCTTGGCACCGGTGTACGAGCAACTTCGAACCCTCGCTAGCATGGAGGGGTACCTCGCTCTTCAAGAGGTTGCGACCGACCAGACGATGGTCCCGACCCGCGGGGCCGAGTGGGACGATGGCGGACGGTGGCGAGCGCTCACCCAGCACGAGTGGACGGCAAGCCACGAGGACGTTGCCATTGCATGGGACCGGAGCTTTCAGGGCGTCCACCGGGCTAATGCCGCAATCGCCGGACTTCAAGTGGCCGCCAACCGCGGGGAGCCGGGCGCCTCGCGGCTCCTGGCCGAGGCGCGCTTCCTCCGAGCCTTCTTCTACTGGACCTTGCTGGACCTCTTCGGCCAGGTTCCCCTCGTCACGACCGTCGAGGAGTCTCGGGGTGTCGTCGATCCGAAAAATGCCAGTACGCTGCCTGCGCAGAGCACTCGATCGGAGGTTTTCGATTTCGTTCGGTCGGAGCTAGAAGCTGTCGCCTCGACTCTACCCTCTGCGACGCAGATTGAGTACGGCCGGGCCTCTCAAGAGGCTGCCAGTGCCCTTCTGGCCCGCCTTTACATCAATAGCGGGGTATACACGGGTAGCAGTAACTGGGACAAGGCTGCCGACGCGGCACAGAAGGTCATCGACTCGGGCTCGTTCGCCTTGATGGCCAACTACTACGACAACTTTGCCGCCGACAACGAGCAGGTGTCGGAGAGTATCCTGTCGATTCCGTACCAGGCGCGCAAGCGGTTTGGGAACGAGCCGGCCCCGGGCAACAATTTCCATTTTCTCAACGCCCACTATAATCAGCTCAACCCCACTACGCCGCGGAACGGGTTCACGACGATCCCGGCCTACTATAAGAGCTTCGAGGTCCAGCCCGGTCCGGATGGTCAACTCGGGACCCGCGATGACGTCCGCGATGACGTCCGCGTCAATCAATTTATGGCAGGCCAACAGTACGCCGCGCCGACCGACGGCTGCTACGGAATTAACTGCCACGGTGACACCACCACTAGCGTTTTGGAGGTCCGTGGCAGCTCTACCCCTCTTTCTTTCACGCTGGAGATCCCGAGCCTCGTGCTTTCGGGGAGCTCAGCGGACCTCGAGCGACCCGGGCTTCGCCCACTGAAGTTTGAGGTCGATCCGAATCGGGCCAGTTCCGGTCGGTTCGGAGGAAATGATTTTCCCCTCATCCGATACGCGGAGATAGTCCTGATTGCCGCCGAGGCTGAGGCCCAACGAGGAAACCTCAGCGGAGCCATTGATCTGGTAAACAGACTCAGGAGACGCGCCGAGGCCCCGCTTATCTCCGGGACGCCCTCGCAGTCGGAGCTTTTGACACTCATCTTCCAGGAGCGCGGCCGCGAGCTCCATTTCGAGGGGCATCGGCGCACGGACCTGATCCGGTATGAGGTGGGAGGAGGGTCGTCAAGCGGGGAGCCGTACACCAGCGAGTCTGACCCATACGTCCCGACATTCAGCGCGCCATGGCTCTTTAAAGAGCCTAGCGATCGGTACCAGCAGCTCTTTCCGATTCCGCAGTCGGAGTTCAATGCAAATCCGAATCTGGTGCAGAATCCAGGCTACTGAACTGACCCGTCTTCATTTCTCGCCTCCGCTTCAGCTGATTAAGATTTTTCCGTCATGTCAGCCTCTGAGTCTTCCCTGCGCTCGGTCCTCGGGGCCCGTCCTCTCGCCTTTCTCTTCGCCTTCACCGCACTTCTCGTGCCCGCCAGTTCCTCGGCCCAGTTGCCGTTTAGCGAGCAAACCGGGTCTGCCAATCCCTTCGAGGGCTTCACCTTTGGTACCGACAGCCGTCCGGTGCTCCTCGACCTCGATGACGATTCGGACCTTGACGTGCTAGTAGGCTCGGCTGACGGGTCGATCGCATACCTCGAGAATACCGGTTCCCGCAGCAGTCCGGCCTTCACCCGCCGTACCGGAAGCGCCAACCCATTGTCCGATGTCACGGTACAGGGAGGGCGATTTACCGCTGCGGACTTCGATGGAGACGGAGACCCTGACCTCGTGGCTGCCACGGCGGATGGGGGACTCAAATATGTCGAGAACACTGGAAGTGCTGGCTCGCCCTCGTTTTCCTCAGCGACGTCGTCGCCATTCGACGCGTCCCGATATGTAGGTCGCGTCGCTGCGCCAGCGGCTGGGGACCTGACCGGTGACGAGTTGCCTGATCTCGCTGTGGGTAGTTCAGCCGGAGCTCTCACCTATCTTGAATCCGATGTACCCGCAGGATTTTCGGCGAGCAGCGCGGCGCCTTTTCCTTCCACACCCCCACCACTGAGTACACCAGCGCTGGGCGATATTGACGGTGATGGGGATGCCGACGCCGTCGTAGGCACGCTTACCGGTAGGATCCAGCTTCTGTCCAACTCCGACACGTCCTCCACTGTGAAGCTGTATCCAGCTTCCCCGAACCCCTTCGGTGACTTCCTCGGTGGTACTGCCACTACGCCTGCGATCGGCGACCTTAACGGCGACGGCGGCCTCGATGTCGTCCTCGGTGGTGGGGATGGTACGCTCCGCTACATAATACAGGATCCGGTGGCTCAGGACGCCAAGACCATCTCTTCCGACGAGGTGGCGACATTTGACGGGACGGGTTGCCAGATATCGTTCTCGGGAACTAGCGAATCTGGAACCGTCACCGTCTCGAAATACGCCTCCGGCCCGCAGGAGCCCGACATTTCGAAGAGCAACGTCAGCACATATCGATTCGTGGTGGAGGTCGAGGGAAATTTGGGGCTCGATGACCAAACCGAGTTCCGAATCGATGTCTCCACGCTTGTCGGCGTTGACGACCCTGAAAGCGTTAGCATTCACCGTCGAGCGACGCCCGGGGTTGGTTCCTTTCAGGAACTTGGGACCGAATACCGGGCCTCGACCAATCAGTTGATTGTAAGCACCGGATCGTTCAGCGAGTTCGTCCTCGCGAGCAACTCCGGCGCGAACCCATTGCCGGTCGAGCTCGCGGGCTTCGAGGGACAGCTCGTGGAGAAAAGCGGGAGCGAGGCGGCTCGCCTCCAGTGGAAAACTGCCTCGGAAACCGGAAACGCCGCGTTTGAAGTCCAGCGGCGGCCGGTAGGGGACGGCGCGCCGGGGTGGAAAACCGTCGGGCGGAGACAGGGCGCCGGGACTACGAACCAGCCACAGAGCTACCAATTTGTCGACTCTGAGCTACCTTACGAGGCAGACACCCTGAAGTACCGCCTTCGACAGATCGACACCGACGGAACGGTTCACGCGAGCGATCCAATTACCGTCAGCCGCGGGGGACCTGGTGGTCTGAAGCTACTGGGAACAGCACCGAACCCGGTACGGAGCCATGCAACCGTGCGGTACGCGATTCCAGAAGGCAATGCATACGGGAAAAGGCTGGTGCTTCGGCTCTATGACACGCTCGGGCGACAGGTGTACTCAGCGCAGTTGCAGGCGGAGGCCGGCCGCCATGAACGGGCCCTGAACCTCCAGACGCTCCCGAGTGGGGTGTATTTCCTGCGCCTCCAGTCCGGTGGGGAGTCGGTGACGCGCAAGCTGACAGTGATCCGGTAGTCCCCCGTCCTGTGAACTCTCTTTCATCTTGAAGTTGGCGGCCACCTCCTTAAAAACCTAGTCGGAAACATCGAAGTCTTCGGCGAGAAGGACTGTGAGTTCTGAAGCTCATTGGAAGGGATTGGCACGACCACTTCGGCCGAGAGCTTACTTTCCTTATCTTCGGTGCCCTGGTCGGGTTTGAGCGTGACCTGATCCGGAAGTGGACCGAGGCGGGCCTGCACGTAGCGCACCC
>CAZTDC010000316.1:0-4346 GCA_964612165.1 uncultured Salinivenus sp. | reverse complement strand
GCACGACACCGACTACGTCCCGGGCGGGTCGTCGGGCGGATCGGCGGCGGCCGTGGCTGCGGGATTGTGCCACGCCGCGCTCGGGAGCGACACGGGCGGGTCGGTGCGCCAGCCCTCCGCCTTCTGCGGCGTGGTGGGCCTGAAGCCGACCTACGGGCGCGTGAGCCGCTCCGGGCTGGTGGCGTTTGCCTCGTCGCTCGACGTGATTGGGCCGATGGCCAACAGCGTGGAGGACGTGGCGACGCTCCTGAACGTCATCGCCGGCGAGGACCCGGATGACTCGACCAGCGCACCGGTCAACGTGCCGGACTACACGAGGGCGCTCACCGGCGATGTAGACGGCCTCAAGGTGGGCCTGCCGGAAGAATACTTCACTGAAGGCCTCGACCCCGATATCCGCCAGATGGTGCGCGATCAGGTCGCCGCCCTTGAAGACCGAGGCGCCACGGTTGAAGAGATTTCGCTCCCCCACACCGAGTACGGCATCGCCACGTACTATCTCCTGGCCACCGCCGAGGCCTCCAGCAACCTCGCCCGCTACGACGGCATCCGCTACGGCTACCGCGCCGACCTGCAGGAAACCAAGCAGGAGCTCCACGAGCGCCGCTCGGAGCTGAAGAGTGAACTCTCGGCCGCCCGCACGCAGGGCAACGATGAGCGCGCCGCCAAACTCGAAGCGAAGCTCGACGACGAGGAAAGTGCGCTCGAGGCCCTGTACACGAAGACCCGCACCGAGGGCTTCGGCGACGAAGTGAAGCGCCGCATCATGCTGGGCACCTACGCCCTCTCGGCGGGCTACTACGACAAGTACTACGAAAAGGCCCAGCGGGTGCGCACCCTTATTCGCCACGACTTCGATCAGGCCTTTGAAGACGTGGACGTGCTCGTGACGCCCACGACGCCCACGCCCCCGTTCCAGCTCGGCGAGAAGACCGACGATCCGCTGGAGATGTATCTGAATGACATCTACACGGTCACGGCCAACCTGGCAGGGATTCCCGGTCTCACCGTACCCATCGGGTCCCATCCGGAGAACGACCTGCCCGTCGGCCTGCAGCTGCTTGGCCCCCACTTCGACGAGGCCGTACTGCTTCAGGTAGGCGACGCAATCATGGACTCGGCGTAATGCCAAAGTCGATGGCAGAGCTGTCTCCTCAAACCGGCTCGCTTACAACGAGGCCGTGTGATGCGTGAATCGTGATCCGTGATGACTACTTCGGCAACCCCATACACCAGTCACGTTTCACGCTTCACTCATCACGCTTCACACCGCTTGCATTGCGCTTCCCCCGCGACGGGCTGTCTCCACATCTGCGAAAGAAGCCGGTAGCGGCAGTCTTCAATTTTGGACGGTTCTTCGCCCGGGCCGCTGGAGGTTCTTCGCGCCGCTCAGTACCATAAGAATAGCCTTTCGGGGGCCAGTTTGGGCTGACCTCCCTTCCGCATTCTCCACACCGCAATCCACACTCCGAAACATGAGTATTCTCGTCGATAGTGACACGCGCGTCGTCGTTCAGGGCTTTACGGGCTCGGAGGGCTCCTTCCACGCCGAGCAGATGATGGACTACGGCACCAACGTCGTCGCCGGCGTCACGCCCGGCAAGGGCGGGCAGACTCATCTCGATCGGCCCGTCTACGACACCGTGGCCGACGCTGTGGAGAAGGAGAACGCCAACACATCCATTATTTTCGTGCCGCCCCCCTTCGCGGCCGACGCCATCCAGGAGGCCGCCGACGCTGGGATCGAGGTCATCATGTGCATTACGGAGGGCATTCCCCAGAAGGACATGAAGCCGACCTACCACTTCGTGCAGAAGAAGGGGGCGCAACTCATCGGGCCCAACTGCCCGGGTGCCATCACGCCGGGAGAGGCGAAGGTGGGCATCATGCCGGCCATGATTTTCGAGCCAGGACCCGTTGGGATCATCTCGCGCTCCGGGACCCTCACCTACGAGGCCGTCGATCAGCTTACGCGGGCCGGGTACGGACAGAGTACGGCCGTCGGCATTGGCGGCGACCCGATCATCGGCACGCGCTTCATTGACGCGCTGAAGATGTTTGAGGACGATCCGCAGACCGAGGGCGTCGTGCTCATCGGTGAAATCGGCGGGTCGGCGGAGCAGGAGGCCGCCGAGTACATTCGCGACCACATGAACACGCCGGTCTTCGGCTTCATCGCAGGCCGAACGGCCCCGCCGGGGCGCCGCATGGGGCACGCCGGTGCTATCGTATCCGGAGGCTCCGGCACGGCCGAAGCCAAGTTCGATGCCCTTGAAGCCGCGGGAGCAACGGTCGTCAAGAACCCGGCGCTCATTGGCGAGACGGTCAGCGACGTGATGGGATAACACGGATGTGAGCCGCCTGCTCCCTCAGCGCCGTCGCTGGGGTGGGAGGGCAGGACTTGCAATCGTCCAGGTCGGGCGGCTCTTGCGGACTGAGCAGGTGTCCCCTTCAACTGGGTCGCGATTCTGTTCGGTGAGTTGTCGGGGCACCATCCTCCGGGTCCCCCGGTGTCTTCCGCTCTATTCGAGAGGCATCCTGGGGCACCTGAAGCCCGTGGGTCCTCCCACCGGTCAATTCCGGTCGCAGAGGCGAGGGCTATCTCAGGCAATGAGTAGGAAAAGAGAGTCCCCGAATTCCTGTACGGGGGCTCCAATGTCCATCTATGTCGTCACGCGTTCATCGGGCGAAACCGGGAACTACCGCGTCGCTTCCACGATCTCCGTCAGATTGAGCCCTTCGTACGCTACGGTCGTTGGCTCGAAGAGCTTTTCGCCGTATGCGTCGCGCCAGTCGCGGTGGGTGGCCAGCTCAAACTTCTCGGGCGGGTGGACGGAGAAGACCACGGTGTACGGATCATCCGGAGCGCCGGGCAGGGCGACGTTGCGGGCGTAGTGCGCGTTGTCCGAGCGGTTGATGTGCGGCACGAGGGTGACCTTCTTCACCTGGCCGGTTTCCTCGTTTTCGACGCGGGCGAAGAGACGAATGTACGGCACAAATCCCCCGGCGGGTGCGCCGACCTCCTCGCTTGCTTCTTCGGTCCAGCCGGCCAGCACCTCCAGGTGCAGGTCCGACCGCTTCTCAGAGAGGTTCTGCGCCTTCGGTTGGACGGCGCCGGACGGGGCGGCGAGGAACGTGATCTTCACGCCGGGCTCAACGACCTTCTCGCCGAAGACTTTCTCCTGGGCGTGCGCCGGATGAATCTGGGGGAGAAGGCCGACGGCGAGGAGGAGCAGAGGGGTACGAAGGAGCGTCATGGAAAATAGTCGGTTCTGGTCTGCAAAGAGCAACTCGGGGCGGCGACTGCGGTCATCGTCGCCGCTTATTTATACCGGTTCTAAATTGGAAAAGATAGAGTACCCCACAAGACGGATTTCGTCAAGTGGGTCCGGCGTCGCTACGGGGAAAATCGGACGAAAGACGCTCCCTACGTACCAACAGATTTTCTCTTCGGCCCCGGCGCTACTCCTCCGGAATGAACTTGTTGAGGCGCACCACGCTCGTTTCGGAGACGAACATCACACCGGAGCTTTTCTCGAAGAGGGGCGTCAGGCCGTCCACGAGGGTCTGGATGGTTTCCTCGTTCGTCACGGCAAAAAACATGACCAGGCTGTCGCGGTCGTTGAAGAGCAGGCGGCCTTCGTGGAAGCCGTGCTCGCCGCGACCGGTCACGTTGTGGTGAATGGTGTATCCGCTCACGCCGGAGTCATCGAGGAGGTCGCGGACGAACGGTTCTTTCTCGCCGCGGACGATGATTTCGATTTTCTTGACGGGATGGAGGGTGTGCTGCGTTTCTTCGTTGGTCGTATTGTCGCTCATGGCTGCGTCGGCGGTCGGTTCGAGTGTTCGGTCGGAGGTGTATTTTGCAGGGGCTTCGCGTGCCCAACGGGTGTGCACTCCTTCGAATGTGCAAACGTGAAAACGTAGAAGATTAGAACGATGACGGTTGACCCATTACGGGAATCGGAGTCCCTGGAAAGAAAGCCGGTCCATTGTTGGAGGGGGCGGTTTCGACGGGAATAGGATCAGGAGGCGGCACCTGCGGGGACCGGTTCCTCCGCGCTCGTGGACGGAGCCGAAGAAGCGTGGGAGGTCCACGTGCCCCCAGGTTCGTAGCGGATAAACGCGTTGTCCTGTTTCGGGTCCATCACTGTGAGGTGCATCCACTCGTTGTCGAAGAGCTCAGCGAGCTCGGCGTGGTGTTCGAGGATGGCGTCTACCCGGTCGACGGGGGCGTGAATGACGGCCGTCAGGCGGAGGGGACGGTGCATAACGGTCTCGTCGTCGGCCTTCAGGGACTGGAGGGGCAGGCCGGTCATGAGATCGCCCCCGTTGCCCTGCACGAC
>CAZTDC010000315.1:0-4348 GCA_964612165.1 uncultured Salinivenus sp. | reverse complement strand
CTCTTCGCTTCGAAACCCGGCAGGTCGCTGGCGTTCGGACGCGGGTCGAGCGCGCCATTGCGTCCGCGATCGATACCGGCCAGTTGCGGGTCCTGAAACACATTGTCCGCAGCGATCTGCTCGTCCCGGGTATTGCCATTCGGATTGGTTTCACCCTGGCCGTCGGCGACGATGGACGGGATGTCGCTTCCCGCCCCGAAGTCGGAGAACACGTTGTTGCGGAGCGTGACGTCGCCGGCTTGCCAGCGGTCGTTGGCTCCGTCGTCCTGGTCGACCCGAACGGCTTGGTCCGGATAGGCGGTGAAAATCGAGTTGTACCACTCGCTCGCACCGCCGTTGCGGATGCGCAGTGCAAAGTCGTTTCCCCCGTCCGGGGAGGCCCCGACGCCCGAGCCGATGAAGGTCGCGTTGGTGACGACCGGATCCGAGAATTCGTCGGCGTTGTCGTCGGTCGTCAGGTCGAACCCGTCGAGCTCACCGCCGCGTCCGGCCGCGTCGGTTCCTTGCACGGCAAACCAGAACTGTCCCGTGCCTCGGAACCCAGTGTCCCAGTCGAACGCGTCGTCACCACAGTAGGCGGCGACGAGGTTTTTGGCGTGAACAGTACCGCCGAACCATTCGAAGCCGTCGTCGAGATTGGAAAAGACCTCGACGTTCTCGATCGTCGTTCCGCTCCCGATGGCGCCCATCGTGAGGCCGTTGATCTCATCGCCGGACACGCCGGAGATTGAGAAGCCCCCGTGTCGGATGGACACGTAGCGCAATGTTCCCGAGTTGTCCGCCGGGTCGTCGCCACCGAAGAGGGCATTTTCACTATCGGGAATTCCCTCGATCTGCACGGCCTGCGGTTCGCTGATCGGAGCATTCCCGAGCAAGATGACGCCGCCCCAGAGCCCGCGATCTGTTGGGCCCAGGTCGCCATTGTCGCTCAGGTCATCCTGCGTGCTGGTGAAGATGATCGGATTGTCGGACGATCCGTCGGCGCTCAGGATGCCGT
The DNA here is from genome assembly GCA_964612165.1 of uncultured Salinivenus sp. Lineage (GTDB taxonomy): Bacteria > Bacteroidota > Rhodothermia > Rhodothermales > Salinibacteraceae > Salinibacter. The sequence goes on along the minus strand of CAZTDC010000315.1, from coordinate 3,351 downwards.
CGCGGCGTACGATGAGGGCGCTCGCTCCGTCCTGGTTCGAAATCTCGCTCTGCGGACGCCCCTTGACGACCGTGCCCGGCTCGATCGTGAGCGTTACGCCCGGATTGACGAAGACGAGACCGTCCAAGATGTACGTCTTGTCAGACGTCCACGTCGTATTCTCGTCGATGTCCTCGGTCACGACGATTTGGTCCGGATCGACCGTAACGGCAAACGAGGTGTCGGCAGATTGTCCCTCGTCGTCCACCACTTCGAGCGAGACGTCGAAGTCCCCAGCCTGAGCGTAGGTGTTCTCGACCTGCGCACCAGTCTCCGTATTTCCGTCGCCAAAGTCCCAGTTGTAGGACTGAATCGATCCGCCGTCTGGGTCCGCCGTCTCGGAGGCGTCGAAGGAAACTGTAAACCCATCTACGCTCGACGAGGCGGAAATTTGGGGCGGTCCGTCCTCACTGCCACCGTCCATACCCGAGTCGTTGCTGTCACAACCCGCTAAGACCAGAAGAGGAACGAGAAGAAGGACAGCGAACCACGATCCCCGTGGTCGTAGAGAGTGTGTCATGATCGTGTTCATCTACCTTTTTGGTTGAGTGCGAAAGCACGCGTGAAGAGGAGCACGTCATGATTTGATAACATGCCCCAAGAATGCCGAAAGGGACAGCCCCAAACGGGACTGCCCCTTCACGACGACGCCGAGTCGGCACGCCTCCCGCCGACCCGCGGCATAAGTTCGTGTATCTTAGTTGATCTTGTATTTGAAACCGAGAGAGAACGATCGGCCCGTCTCGTTCACTTGATAGGGGCGTTCTTCTCCCCTGAACGTGTACACCTCCTTGTGGGCGCTGTCGAGTAGGTTTTTCGCCTTGAAGCTCACCGACCAGCGGTTGAGAATCTGCTGCGAGAAGGTCACGTCGAGTTGCGGGCGTGGCTGCGTGAATACGTCCGGCGTGCTCCCCGTCGACACGACCGATAGCCGCTCGCCAAACACGTTGTAAAAGATCCCTGCCGAGGTGCCTGTCTCGGGGTTCTGGTACCGCAGATCCAGATTCAGAAGATAGGGAGACTGTCCCTGAAGATTGCGGGTCGAGGACTCATCGTTCACCTGTCGAAAGACGAGCGGTCCCCGGAGACAAGTGCTTCCGTCTTCGTCGAACTCGAAACAGGGGACTTCAATTTCCGACTCCGTTAGCGAAAGACTGCCTCCAAGCTTGAAGTTGCGCAGCGCCGAGGAAAGGAAACCGAGGCGAGTGCGGGCCTCAAACTCAGCTCCGTAGACGGTTGCCTGGTCCACGTTTCGCCATGTGAGTTGGCTTCCCGTATTCGAGCTGCTTCCGATGAACGCCCGCTCGATCGGGTTGTCCATCGTTTTGTAGTAGACGCTCGCGGCGAGGATCTCGCCGGGTCCCGTGAACCACTCCCAACGGAGGTCGAAATTCGTGATGAGTGTGCGGTTGAGGTCCGGGTTACCAATGATTACTTCTCCCTGAATGAAGTCGAATCCGGGATACGGCGCAATTTCCCGAAACGTTGGACGAGCAAGGGTCCGCGTTCCGGCAAGTCGCAAATTCATGTCGCCCCGAAGCTCGTAGACAATATTGAGGGAGGGCAGTAGATCGGTTTCTTCGATCTGCCCTGAACTGTCGGGCGTGGCCTTCACGGAAAGATCAGTGGTTTCCAGACGGGCTCCCCCGATTACCTTGAGGCGATCCCAGAGCGGCACCGTGGCCATCACGTAGCCCGCCCCAACGGACTGGCTCCCGGTGTAACTGCTGAACGGAGAGGTCTGGTCGTCGATCGTGAGACCAAAGATGGGATCTCCGTTTTCGTCGCGTCCGACGATCCCCCGATTCTCTTCTCGGAAGTACGCCGAGGCATTCCCGTTAAATTCGATCCCGGCTTGCGGGTCGGGGCTGTTGAAGGAAAATTGTCGTTCGGAAAAGTCCCGATCCGTTTCTCCGTATTTCCCTCCGAATTTCAGGCTTCCCCCTCGGTCGAAGAGAGAAAACGGAATTTCAACGTCGAGCTTGCCCGCGTACTTCGTCTCCGAAAGGTCCCGAAAGATGTGGGCAGGCGGACGCAGTCCCTGGTCGAACGCAGAAAACAAGGTGTCTCCCGACGCCCGGACGCGGGCAATGGAGGCAAAAAACCGGCGATCCGGCTCCTCCTGCGTCGTTTTCGAATACGTCCCATTCCACGTTATCCTCGTACCGCCCAGTTCTTTCAGATAGCTTTCCCCGCGAAGCTGAAAGGAGCGAACGTCCCGCTCTTTGAACAGAAGGGTCCGGTTCGTCAGGACGTCCTCCGGGCCGGCTTCCCCTGTCCACTGTCCCTGCTGAAACCGCGTGGTCGACTCCCCAACGTGGGTATAGAGCGAATTGAATCCAATTTCGTGATTCGGCGTCAGCTTATACGTCAGATTTGCGATTCCTCCGATCGACGCTGTCTCGGTTGCCTTCTGGTCTTTGAGGTTGATCAGTTCCGAAAGCGTCTCCGAGTCACCGCCCAACTGGAACCGTGCCGTTCGTCCGTCCTCGTAGAACGAGGCTTCTCGGTTGTACGAGAGGTTGAAAACGTATCCCAGGGGACGCCCGAACACGTCGCTCTGATTTCCCAGCGAAACGGCATAGCTCTGGTTGACGGGGGCCGTCCCCCCCTGTGGAGTCATCGTGCCGTTGAGCGACTTGGAAAGTGCGTCGTATCGTTCCGGGTCGTCGGCAAAAATCGGACGGTCCGGAATGTCGTCTGTAGGGGTCTGCCCAAGAAGTGAGGGCACCGCGCGCGTTCCATCGTCAAACCCGAGCCAATCGAAGTCCCCTCCCGGCTGGGTGAGAAACTGGTCGCTCCCCTGCACCTGAGTGTTCAGCGTCGCCGACGACGAAATCGAAAAGGTGAACTGCTCCGGAAATCGTTTCGTCCTAATGTCGACCAACCCCCCTCCAAAATCGCCCGGCCGATCCGGCGTGAAAGATTTTAGGGTCGTGATGTTGTCGAGCAGATCCGTGGGGAAGAGGTCAAACTGAACCGAATTGGACTCCGGGTCCGAGCTGGGAAGATCGGCGCCATTCAACTGGGTACTCGCGTACCGCCCGCCGAGCCCTCGCACGTTCACGTATTTTCCCTCGATTACGGAGGCCCCCGTGACATTCTCCATCGCCCCAGCCGCCGTTCCCGCCCCGGACAGACTCATCGTCTCCGCACTAACCGCGTCACTCACGGCCACTGCCTTGGCCCGCTCCTTCAACAATCCGGCCTCCGAATCCCGGGCGACGACCGCTTCCACGACGACCTCGTCCATCTGCGCCGTCTCTTCGGCCAGCGTGATGTCAATTTCCGTCGTCTCTCCCGGCGCCACCT
>CAZTDC010000314.1:0-4367 GCA_964612165.1 uncultured Salinivenus sp. | reverse complement strand
GGCCTCATGGGGGCGATGGGACAGTGGGCCGAGCGGGCGGGACGATTGGACGAGGCCCGAACGCTGCTCGACAAAATGACGGGCAATCCAATCTATCTCGTCAGCTACGACGGTGGACTGATGCGCCAGGAGTTTATCGGCCATCACGCCGCCCGCCTGGCGGAAAACCACGACCTTCCGGGCGTCATTGCCAGCTTGTATCGGGCACGATTCTACAACGAGGACGACAACCGTCCCGACAGCACCAACCGGCAGCGCTTTTTCCGCATGGCCGGGCGATTTCTGCAGCTCTACACCCGATCGGCGTTCCGAGACTTTCTTGCCTTCCGGGTGCAGTACGACCGCGTTTTCTTACCAATCCTAACCGATTACTTCATGAGTGAACAAGCCATCGACGCCGACATCGTGCAGTCTGCACGAGCGTACGGCGCCTACCTGAACGACGTTGCCTATCACATTGCCCGCCAGGAGGTGGAAGAAAACGAGCAGCAGGAGGGGGGCGGTACGGGCCGGAGTCTGTACGAGGCAAAAACGCGAGCGCTGGCGCAGCTCGAGAGCACGGCCATGAGCGCCCGCCGCCCGTCGGCCCTCTTCGCGCAACTCAATGTCGACGCCGGGCGGCAATCCAATCGCGACGTGCCCGCCGCGGCGGAGCGCTTCCTGGAGGCCACGAACTCAGGCGAAATCAAATTCGACACCGCAAAGGATCTCGTGCTGGCGTACATGCGGCTCCGGTCCGAAAACGAATCCGACGACACGACGTCCGAGGACTCCGATTCGGACGACCTCTACATGGAAGACGACGAGTAGCCACGCGCTGCTTTGCCGTTTAGACAACCTCTTCGCGTTTCATTTGACGATTCGACTTCGACCAACTATGGACAACGTAAAAGGAATTTCCGTCACGCTTCTCTCCCCGATGGCAAATCACACGGCCAACGGGGGCGAAAAGCTGCTCGGCAACGCGTCCTCCATCAAGAGACGACCGGACGGGCGGGTGTACATTTCCGGCCAGATGCAGCGGCACGCCCTGTTTAGTGCCATCGAACGCCTCAACCTGGAAGACGACGACCGGGGCGACACCTACGTATCCAACGGGGACGGGACGACGAATCAGATCCAGAAGGACCTCCGGGCGGACATGGGCGGATTCATGCATCCCTCGCAGGGCAGCTACTCGGGCCGTCGCACCGCTCCGGTGAGCGCGACGTTCGCCGTTGCTGCCGAAGAGAGTGAGGTGGGCCGCGACTTGCTCATTCGCATCAAGCAGAACACCAACGAGGAGTCGGAGCAGAAGCAGGCCCTTGCCACCAATGAGTTCAGCCAGGAGGACGACATGCAGATGAGCTTTCATCTGGATGCTTCGGCGCTATCGGTGAGCAAGGCGTTCACCTACGAGGAAGAACGCCACGTCGAGACGGAGTACGTCAAACATGTGGACGAGGCCGAGCGCCTGCGCCGGGCCCGCCTGTTTCTGGAAGCCACTCGGTTCTTGAACGACTACGCCAATCAGGCCCGCAACGCGACGACCGGGGAGCCGCAGGAAGCGCTCATCGTGCTGGATTCCCGGCTGTCACGGAAGGCGTCGCGGTACTTCGATATGAGCGACGCGGAACAGGAAAACCTCTTTGCTGAGCTCGATGCCCGAGACGCCGAATACTTTCACGGCGACGACACCACGACCGACGGGCTCAGCGTATTCGAGGCATACGAGGCGGCCGCAGACGAAATGAGCAGCCTGTTCGACCCGACCGAGGGCGCCGAGCCGGTTCCGTTCGATGAATTTGCCCAGCAAGCGGAGGCCTAACCCATGAGCACAATTCTCGCCAAGACCGACGGGACGACGCTGAAAGAGCACACCCGACACGTCGTCGAGCAGGCGCGAGCGTGGCTCGACGCGTTTCCGTTTCTAGAATCCAAGTATCACGCTCAGACGGGGGAGGCGCTCCGCCCCCAGCTGCTGAAGGCGGCCGAGGTGCACGACCAGGGCAAGCGGCACCCCACGTGGCAGAAGGCGTGTCGAAAGGATGCGGAGGAGGGCGGTTCCCAGCATCTCATGAAGGCCGGGCTGCGCCACGAGTTCGCGTCGCTCGATTACGCAGATCGAAAGGGCATCGACCTCACGCTGCCGGAACGGGCGGCGATTGCCGCCCATCACGGGAAGCTCAGTTACAAACCGCGATCCCAGAAGCGGTGGAAAACCGACGGCGACGGTCAGTTCGAGGATCTGTGGGAGGAGTTGTGCGAAGAAGATCGCCGGTGGACTCTGAATCCGCCACCGGATCTTACCCGGAAAGCGCTGGACGCACGCTTCCGCATCGCCGGGGTCCGGTCGCTCCTACGGCTCGCCGACACGCGGGCCAGCATTCAGGAAAAGGACACGCAGAACTGGGTGCCCGATCCCGAAGACCTTCAGTTCGCGTACGAGTTTCCGTACCGAAACGATGACGGATCACCCAGCTATCGGGGTGTGCAGCGGGTGGTCATGGAGGCGGTAGAGAATCCGGATCGGGACGACACCGCCATGATTCTGCGCGCGCCCACCGGCAGCGGAAAGACCGATGCGTCGCTCCTGTGGGCACAGCATCAGATTCAGCGGAAAGGACGGGCCGATCGGTGCGTGATTGCGATGCCCACGCGGTTTACGTCGAATTCGCTGTCGGTGGACGTTGACGAAAACGTGAGCCGGACGGGCCTCTATCACTCCAGCGCGTGGCATGTGCGGTATGCGGACGACGCGGAGGAAAGCGATGAGGCCCGACACCGCGCTCGGGAAATGCACCGGATGGCTCGACTACTGGCAACGCCGGTGTCCGTGTGTACCATCGACCACCTTTGTGCCGCCCTCACCGGGGCACGGGAGGATCATTTTTCCATCTTCTATCACCTCTGCAACAGTTGCGTGGTGATTGATGAAGCCGACTTCTACGATCCCTTCGTGCAGGCCAACCTGAATGAACTTCTCGGGGTGCTTCGCCACTTCGACGTGCCGGTGCTGGTGATGAGCGCCACCGTGCCCGACGCCGCCACGGATTTCTACGACATCGGCACCTTGGAGGAAGACACCTCGGACCTCGACCGCACGCGGTGTGTGATCGAGGATGCAGGGACGGCCGACACGCCCGAGGACATTTCGGAGGTCCTTCGAGGAATCGCGGAGTCGGATCCCCCCGCGGGCATTGTATACGCCAATACCGTGAGTCGCGCCCTGGCGTACTACGACTGGTTTCGGGACAATACCGGCGTGAAGCCGATTCTGTACCACTCGCGTTTTACGGAGCCGGATAAGAAAGAGGTGGAGGAGAGGCTCTTAGACGCGCTCGGACAGGAGGCGTGGGAAACCGACACGGCAGGGGGCGTTGCCATTCTCACGCAGATCGGCGAAATGAGCCTCAACATCAGCGCGCCGGTGATGGTGAGCGAACTCTGTCCATACGACCGGTTGGCCCAGCGCGCCGGGCGTCTGGGACGGTTTGAAGGCATGGCGGTGGGCACGCTTCACGTCGTAACGCCTACGAAGGACGGAACGCTGTATCCGGCTCCCTACGGAGAGTTTGACCAGGAGGAGTACGAGTGGCATCCGGGGCGCGCTCTTGAGCAGACCCGCAAGGATCTCGACTTCGGGCCGCACTCCGCCCAGGACTTCATCGATGCCGTCGATGACCTCTATCCGAACGCGGAGTCGTTCGCGCCGTCCGACGACCGCATCCAGTCCAATCGCAGGCGGTTGCGGGAGCACTTGGAGGACGACTGGCTCATCGTGAGCGCCCGTCAGTCCGACGAGGAAACGGGATCGACCGATGACTGGAAGAGTCGCGACATTCCCCCGCAGGCCACCGTGCTCACCGTCTGTCCCGACCAGTTCTACAGCTACGCAGAATACCGTGCCTTCGAACAGGAGTACGGGGTGACGGTGCCGATGTATCACGTCCAACGGGACGATCGCGATCAACGCCCGGATCTTCCTCCCGTTCGGAAGGTGGCCGTCAAGATCACCGACCGCGAATCGGAGGAAGCGTGGTACTCGCCCGTGTATTCAGAAACAGAGGGACTTATTCTCGACGAGAAGCGGGAGCGATCCGTGGAGGATCGGTGCCTCTAATCGGACTCAAACCTCGTCGCCCTCCCTGTTCCGCCTGTCACATAGCCTACTGCCCCGAACCGGCACTTCCGATGAGTTGCTGTAAGTCGCTGTCAGACACAGGTTTGAAAAGAGTCGTCGCCCTCCCTGGGGTTGACACGGAACCGACGGGCGACGATATTATCGGTACCAGCGTACCGTCCAAAACAGCCTTCAGCGGAGCTAAGCGCCGATTTGAGAACATGACAGGGTAGGCCTTCTAATCGCACCTTCGAGGTATTGAAAG
>CAZTDC010000313.1:0-4371 GCA_964612165.1 uncultured Salinivenus sp. | reverse complement strand
TGCTGGCCTACGACGAGAATGCTCCCAGCGGTAGCCGGAGCAGTGAGGTTCTCGGGGGAAGCAACGCTGAAAAATTAGCCGTCCGAATTACCCCAAACATTAGCGGGTCGATCACGGGTGCCCTGTTGCATCTCAGTAGCGGGAACGCCAATCAATTGACTGACTCACTGAACGTGGAGGTGTGGGACGACGACGGAAACGGGCTTCCGGGTACGAAGCAGGGAAATACAGTGAAGATACCGGGATCGGCCCTGACAAATTATTCTTGGAATTACATTCCGCTGGCCGGCACAGGAGTATCCGTCGCGAAGAATACGGATTACCACGTGGTCATATACCCCGACGATCCGTCCGAGACCCTTGATGTCTACGCTGAGACGCAGTCGGTGGACGGACGTTCCTCAATCATGGCGGGCGGCTCCTCGAATCGCCTGCGGCATCAGGCAGCAGACGACCCGGACGAGATGGTGACGCCGAAGTCTGGTGCCAAGCAGGGCTCTTGGGGGATGCTGAGTAGCAAGGACTTGGCCTTGCGGGCCTTCGTGGGCTCTACCCAGCCCACCGACCTAGTAGTGGACATTTCCGCGTTGGACTTCACTCTGATCGACCCGGGACTCCCAACGCCCGTGCAGACGGTGACAACCGTGAGCGTGGAGAACAACGGCGAGCCGGTCGAAAACCTGACGGCGAATGACTTCACCGTCGCGGAGGAAGGGACAGGTATTCCGATTTTGGATTCATGGGCTCGGAATCAGAAGAGTTGCACGCTTACTCCGCCCGGGCAGGGAATCAACCGGCGCCTGGCGGATATTGTCTTCATCGTCGACAACAGTGGAAGCATGGGGTTCGAGCAGGATGACGTCGTGCAAAACATCGAAGACTTCGTTGACGAACTTCGGGCCCGAGGCGTCAACTCGGCCCTGGGCCTTACTCGCTACGGTCAGTCCGCGACAGGGGGCCTGGGACAGACGAGCGGTGGGCCCATTTTCGAGAATCAGGGGAATCTGACGACGGACGACCAGTTCTTCAAGAACGACATTCTTGCTCGCAACATTACGAGTGGAGGCAACGAGCCCGGATACTTTGCCATCGAGCAGTCGGTGAGTAATTTCACGTACCGAAGTGGGGCGGAGAAGGTGTTCATCATCGCAACCGACGAATCGCCGGCCCAGGAAACGAACTTGGCGGACGTCGACGACGCCCGGCAGGTGGCTGTCGATAGAGGCGTAACCGTCTACGCTGCGACCGAGTCGTCATTATTTGACGACTTCCGACCGCTGACCGACGCGACGGGTGGACAGATTTTTGACATCTTCGATCCCTTTGCGACCACTGTTGCCGATGCAATCACCGGTCAGACCTCGAGCACGTACGTCTTTACCTGCCTGTCGCCGTCGCCGTTCGACGGGACATCCACTTCAAAAACGGAGCGGGAGGTGGAGATGACGGCCAGCGCCAGTGGTGTTACTGATTCCGATACTCAGACCTACGACATCGCGAGCCGACCTCGCGTCACCCCCTCAGATCAGCTCAAGCAGATAGCGTCCACGCAACAGCCCTCGGATCAAAACCTTGAGGTGCAGACGAACATCCAGACTTTCGGTGGTAGTGGGGGGGGAGGTAGTGCGCTTGAGAAGCAGGCCAACGTGAACGCTGAGATTTTCTACCGCAAGGCCGGTTCTAGCAGCTCCTATTCGTCGGTGTCGATGTCGGAGGCTTCCGATGGCTCCTACGAAGGTGCGATTCCAGCGTCCGACGTGGAAAGTCCAGGAATGAACTTCTTCGTCCAAGTTACCGACGATGATGGAGATCGGGTTACCCTTCCGAGTTCGAACGCGGCTGACGATCCGCTCAAGGCGGCCGTAGCGCCTAACGAGCCGCCGAAGGTCTCTCACAACCTGATTGATGGCACGACGCCGGGGCAGGACCGGACGATAACAGCGGAGGCCGATGACGATGGAAAAGTAGATCAAGTCACGCTGTTCTATCGGACGCAGGGCGATCTGGCGTACTCGCAGCTTCCGATGACGAATACGAGCGGCACGACGTACGAGGCCACGGTGCCGGGCGACGAGATTACGGCGGCCGGGATCGAGTATTACATCAAGGCGGAGGATGACTCTGGTATCGCAAGTTCAGAAGGGCTCGCGGACGATCCGCTGGTCGAGCTCTCTGAAGGGAGTGTCGTGGCCCCGGCGCCCAGCAACCGAACGCTTGGTCTGCCTAACGATGTGGAAGTTACGTTCAACAGCGTCTTCCGAGCTCTCGAGTATGAGGTGCAATGGGCAACGGACGCGAGCTTCCCCGAGTCGGAAACAGATACGATGATGGTCACGGATACCTCTGCGACGCTGGCACGGCTCAGTTCGGGGACGACGTATCACTGGCGCGTCCGCCCGATTCGCAACCAAGCGGGGCCGTTCTCGGATACGACGCGGTTCGAAACGTATCCTGACCAGGTTGAGGTCGCAGTGTCGCAGTCCTTCAACGATCCCTCGCAGTCGACCAGTTATCGCCTCATGGCGCTTCCGGGAGACGGGAGTACACAGCTCAGCTCTATTCTGGAGGGACCTAACGAAGAGATCTGGCAGGCATACCGAGACGATGGGGACAATCTGATCTCGTTCGCGGACGGACAGTCTTCTAACTTCGCCTTCGAGCCGGGTGCTGGCTACTGGGTACTGAGCAAGAATGAAGTGAGCGCGTCAGATACGAATCCGACCGTTAGCATCGGAACCGACGAGGGAGACTTCCAGACGACGATTCCTCTGCACGAGGGTTGGAACATCATCTCCAACCCACTTGACCGCGGTGTTCCCTGGAGTGTGGTCGAGGATGCTAATGGAGGAGAACTAAACTCGCTTTGGGCCTTCGACGGTAGCTACAGCGAGGCCACGACGCTCACTTCGGCTGTGCAGGGAGAGGCGTTTTACTTCCTTAACGATCAGGGGCTCAGCGAGCTCGCGATTCCGTATCCAGGCACTCCAGCCAGCGTAAGCGCCATCTCAGAGCAGGAGGAGCCTGCATTAGTGCTTGAGACCTTTCAGGAAGGACGGAAGACTTCTACGGCACAGGCGGGACTTCAGGCCTCTGCTGAGGACGGACTTGACCGTCACGACCAGTACGCTCCGCCTTCTCGCTTTGAGGCATCCGCCCTGCGGTTCGTCGCTGATGAAAAAGCGAAAAGAGAGGTCGCACCGCGCCAAAAGTTGTTGGCGCATGAGTATAGAGAGGCCTCTAAAGACGGAGCTGCTGGTACGGACGGCCATGTTTTCGACGTACGTCTCGTTGCTACACCGGACGAACCGGTCAGGATTGAGGCCTCCGGGTTTGAGGCATTCGAGGGCCAAGAGATCGTACTGCTAAATCCCTCTTCGGGGGAGTCATACAATCTCCGGAACAAGGAAGAGGTCCGGCTGAGGCCAACCACTGAAACGATATCTATGCGTCTGGTGGTTGGCGATGCTCAATACGTCGACTCCGAAAAGCAGAAGCTCATCCCGAAGGAGGTGACATTGCGTGGCAACTATCCGAACCCGTTCTCGAAGCAGACTACCATCACCTACGCACTGCCGGAGCAGCAGTATCGTCGCATCGAGGTGTACGACATGATGGGAAGGCGAGTCGCTGTACTGGCAGATGGATCGGAGCGGGCCGGTGTCCATCGTGTTCGATGGAGTGGACGAAGCGTTGCCAGTGGGGTGTACCTCGTTCGCCTCGAAACGGAAAAAGCCACGCAGATCAAGAAGATGACCGTCGTTCGGTAAATCTCGGTGTCGGTCCCTTTCGTCCCACACTCATGTTTCAAGGGTGGGACGAAGGGACCGCGCCGTTTCCGATTCTCTTTTCCTTAAAAAATTTCGCATGATGGATGGCATGTGCACATTCCGGGACTCTTCACTGCCGGTTTTCTGTTCTTCCTTTTTGCTCTTTCTGATGCTGACGGGGTGTGGGCTCTTCGAGAATGATCCACCTCCAGCCCCTGATAATCTACAGCTTTCTGCCAGTCGAAGCGGGGTCGATGTAACTTGGCAGGCAAGTTCAGACGCGGCCGGCTACAACGTGTATCGTTCCCCCCAATCTATTCCAAGAGACGATCTTTCGAGCGCGACGCGCGCTAATGAATCTTTAGTCAAGGGGACATCCTTTACAGATGACGGTGCGGAAAACACGACAGCCTACTTCTACCGCGTGACGGCGAAGAACGACAACGGGGAAAGCGACCCCACTCCTGAAGCGGAGGTCCAGATGCCATTCCCGGAAGCACCGACGCGACCGGAATAGCAACTTCAAGGTAGGCGGAAGCACCTCCATCTTCTTCCTGGCGCTGCCATTTGTGGTAACGTCAGTTGCACTCAGTGTTTGAGCTAG
>CAZTDC010000312.1:0-4372 GCA_964612165.1 uncultured Salinivenus sp. | reverse complement strand
CGAACGTGACGTCGACGTTGTCGGCGTTGCCGGCCGCCACCGTGCCGGACACCGGCTCGAAGGCGGCGTAGGCGCCCTGGGCGCGGAGCACCCAGTTGGCCTGGAAGCCAGATCCGAAGTTTTCAAGGAGGGTCGGCGGATTCTGTGATAGGTCTGAGACGCTGAAGGTGCCTGCTGAGGTTGAGGTGTACCACGACGCTCCCTGGTACGTCGTATTGTCGAACGGGGCCACAAATCCGGTTGATGACGGCACAAGGACTGCGACGAAAAAGACATCCTTTACCTGAACGGGCTCGATGGGTTCAGTCTGAAGCCGACTCTCTCCCGACACCTCGGTAGTGACCGTAAGGTCGCGAAGAAGAGTCGCGTTGGCCGGATTCCCGTCGTCGTCTGGGTCTTCGTACAGCAGGTACCGGACGGTGCTTCCAACTGGAAGTTGCGATCCGAAGGCCGAGGCGATGGCCGTAATCGTGGTGGCTCCCTTCTTCGCCTGGAACGCGTTCATCCAAAACCGGTCCGCCGTGCTCTCTCCTCCGAATCCGAATTCAGCACTTCCGTCATCGAGGGTGTAGATGAACTCGTTGACATCGAATGCCTGGTTGACAACAGGGCCGGCGGCCTGCAGTGTCCGTGCCTGTATGGTCGATAATGCTTTCGTTGCGGCGCTGGTGGACGTAGTCGGTGGTGCCGCGACATCCCCCGGATCGAACGGACCCAGTCCGAGCGCCTCAGCGAAGACATCGTACTCCAGCGGGTTGTCGCCGGTGTTGCCAATGTTGAAGGACTGTGTGGCGGTGTTGCCCGCCTCGACGGCCTCAAAAAGACTGCTGACGGGGACCTCTGCCACCGGGGGGAGAACGGCGTCTCCGCTCACGTCGATCGTAACGGTCCCCTCGTCCGGATCGTCGGAGTCGATGGTGACCGTTTCCGAGAAGGAGCCGGTCGAGCTCGGATCGAACACCAGCGTCCCGGTCGCCCGCTCGCTCGGAGCGAGTGTGCCGGACGTAATGGCGTCGCCGGACGCAAATGCAAACGCGCTCCCCGAGATCGAGACGGCATTGATGGTGAGATCCGAGTTCCCCGCGTTCACGATTTCGATTGGCGCCATGCCCGGCTGGTAGAGGCTTCCACTGCTTTCATCGAAGAAGCGCTCCCCAAACGGAACGGTAGTGGCCGTTACGATCTCGATGTCCGCTGGGCCGTCGGCCGACGTGATTGTGTTCTGGGCATTCACAAATCCGGCGCCCGTGAGGAAGTCGAACCCGTCTGGGTTGGGGACCGACGGAGTCATGTCTTCGGCACCATCTGACAGATCCGTGTAGACCTGGTCCGGGGAGAGTGACGGATCGGCCTGCAACTGAAGCGCGGCCAGCGCGGCGACGTGTGGAGCAGAGGCCGACGTGCCGGAGAAGTTCGGGAGACCATCCCCGTCCCGGTCGCCTCCGAAGAAGGTGTTGCTTGTGCCGTCGGGACCCGTAAATCGCGGCTGGTCGCGCACCTCTGCCGAGGATTTTTCACTCCCGTCCACATTGAACAGAATCGGTGTTCCGCCCAGTGACGTGAACGACTCGGCCTCGGCCGGGTCCGTGCCAAAGGGTGGTGTGTCCTCGTAAAATGCTGCGGCAACACCGGCAGCGTCGGTCGCATTGGGGTGCCCGACAAGCGTAGAGCTGTTGGTTTCGTATTCCTGCGGGGCGACGGCCCCGTTGTGGATGTACTTGATCCGTCCCGGCGTCGGTCCCTCTCCGGCCTTCACGATCCGAAGTTCGTACTCCGTCGTTGATGAACTGGCGAACTGGAGGATTTCAACGGGATCGCTGCCAATATTGTCGGCCGTCGACGAGGCGACGAGGGTTTCGCCCCCTTCCTCATTGACTTGGTACAGCAGAAGGTCAAGGTCTGTATCGGCCCCCGGACTCGCGGGGGACGCCGACGCGGCCGGATCGTCCCACTGGAAGATGAACCGTGCCCCCCCGAACTGCGACGCATCGCCAATGAGAACAGTTTGTGACGTGTCCACCGCCGACGTGGTCAGGTCGAAGTCGTACACCGGGGTGCCGTCGGCCCGGACTTCTGTGCTCCACGAGTCGGACTCGTACGACTGCGTTCCGTCGTTCCCGGCGGACGAAAAGTGGGGAATGCCTTGGGAGAAGACCGCGTCTACGGCTTGCGCGACCGGGCCATCCTGAAAGAACGACTGAGCAAAGTAAAAGATATCGTCTACGGTTACCTCGGCTCCGGCGTCGGCGAGGTCGAGGATGCCCTGAGCGAAGTTTCCGCGTCCGCCGGTGGCCGTGTGGAAGGCGAGGTCGGCGCCCGGGGCCACGTCGTGGATGAGCTGCATCATCGCCCGCCCCTCGTCAATCGAGGGCCCAAAGGGACCACCCCCGGGGTAATCTTCCAGCACCTCAATTCGGTAGTCCGGCGGTAGGTCGCCGCTAGCGATATCATCTTCCGCCGTCGTGGCTACTCCGTCGGCCGTGTTGTAGGAGTCCGAAAGCACGCCGACCGTCACGCCGGATCCGTCGATGCTAAGCGTCGATCGGACGTCGTTGGTGTTCATGGCTGTGTCCCCCTCACTGATTACGGCTCCGGGAAGAGGCGCCTCGGAGAAGACCGGGAGCGGTCCAGGGGCCTCCCCGGCTGCCTTGCGCCCCAGCCACGTCCGCAGACGGGGAGAGACCGACCGGCTCCGCGTCGCGGCGTGGGCCGGGCGGGCGCTCTGGAGCGACGACACGGCGGCCAGGTCGGGAATGCGGCCGATCGGCACGCGTCCCGATACGAGGTTTTTATAGCGGGCCACGTTCTCGGCGCCGATTCGCTCCATCGCGTCCGCAAGGGCCGAGGGCGAATCCGCTGCGATGGCGTCGACGACGACCGACTCCCCGCGGACGGGAGAGATGTATCCGCTCGGGTCGGCCGTCATCCCTCCCTCATCGGTCGTCGAGGGCAAGGCTGTCGAGGGACCGGTCGAGGGGGTAGGAATAGACTGGGGCTCGAACGACTCTCCTCCGGATTCCTCGAACCGCTGATGCTCCCGGTAGAGGAGGGCCAGCTCCAGCCCGACGCGCGACAGCGGCCCGTCCTTGCCGGTGCGGTCGGGGCCGTGGACGTCGGTCCGGGCCTGCCGGAGCACGTCGTCGCCGACGCGGTCGAGCTGCTGCGCGGCGGCCGGAAGAGAACCCAGGGCCCAGCAGAGCAGGAGCGGGGTCCCGAGCCCGATGACCCAGGAGTGTAGGAGAGACAAAGAAGACAGGCGGTCGAAGAGGGAAGAAGTAGTAGCACACATAGCGTGTGGAGAAGCGAATTCGGGGGTCGGGATGGGGAAAGAAATCGCGATCGGTTCGCGAAGGCGTCAGCGCTCCTCGAGAAACAAGACGATGGCTATAAGAGCAAGCACGCTCCAGAACGCCGTCGACGCATCCTCGGGAAGTGCATCCGTGGACGCCGTCTCTTCAGAAGGAGTTGGCGGGGCGGTCGCCGAAGAAGGAGACTCGCCGTCCGCTGAGGCCCCCGGCGCAGTGGACGCTGGTTCGTCGTCCGGGGGCGGCGTTTCGTCGGGAGGGGGCTTCTCGGAGGGAGTGGCGGAGTCCTCGGACGAAGCCGGGCGGTCCGCAGGAGCGGGCTGCGAGGGCCGGGTCGGAGTTGTAGAAGCCGAAGAGCGGCCGGAACGAGTCCGGGCGCGGGCCGGCTGGACGCCGCGCAGCGTTTCGAGGCGGGCGAGGTCGGGAATCTTCTCGATGGGAATTCGGGCCGACACGAGCCCACCGGCGGACGCGAGGTCGGTGGCGCCCAGCGAGTCGAGGTCGGTGGCGAGGGCCGGCACGTCGCCGGCGGCAATGGCGTCGATAACCACCCGGCCGTCCTGGGTCTGCAGTCCACCCCGGCGTGCTCCCGTCGACTCGTCGCCGGACTGGATCGACGGAGACCGGCGGGCGTCGGCGCGACGCTGGTGGTACAGCAAAAGCAGGTCCAGCCCGGCTTTGGCCAGGGGGCCGTCCTTGCCCTCAAGGTCGGGGCCGTGAAAGTCCTCCAGGGCGGCCCGCCGGACACCGTCCGCGACATTCGACTGGGCGAGGCCCGTTCCGGCCGTGCTACCGCACAGGACGGCTAGCAGTACCCCGATGGCGAGGCGTCGACTCGAAGAAGAACGCACCGGAGAGAAGAGCACGGGGGGCTCCGAAGAAGAGAAGAGAGGCGCGGATAGGAGAAACGCCGCCTTAGGATCGGTGTAGCGAGGGATGCTACAATGTTGAAGATGACCGTCGGGCTGTAAAGTAGGATAAAGAAAGATAACACGTCCGAAAAAAGAGACTTTACGACACTTCGTGGATGACGTGCCGCACCACGCCCCAGACCACGAGCTCCTGGC
>CAZTDC010000311.1:0-4385 GCA_964612165.1 uncultured Salinivenus sp. | reverse complement strand
GGGATCGGTCCCGCGGCGGCTAAACACGCCGGTTTCGAGCAGTAATTTTAGTTGGTGTCGATCACGCTGAAGAGCGTGAAGAAGACTCGACGTTCCCAACAAAACGCTGGGCGACGACCTTCCGGTCGTACGCCCAACTGATCCTCATAGAACTGGCCGATCTCTACGGATTTTTGCCGCCAAATATTGACGAATTCCTGTATAAGGAAGCCAAAAACTCGTCTCCTAGCCGAACAACACTGTTAGAGGAAGTATGCAGTGATCTCCACCACTGCTGAGGCCTAAACCGAATGTGAATGGTGTGAGCACTCACGTCTGTAGGATCACCTCGTCCTTCGTACGTGTAGGGAATATTAGCTGCGACGTCACGCCGACGATGGCCGGGGAAGACCTCCGGCTCAGGTACTACCTCTACGTCGGAGAGCCGCCTGAGTTGGTCGGACCGGAGACGGCTCGGGATTATCTCCACGTTTGGGTGGATGTCGGACTGGCGTGAGTAACCGTGTTATCACTTCTTATACAGACTTGACGGACATCTCCCCCGGTCACTGCGATAGCAAGTGGATAACAATATTGAATATTAGTAAAGCAATACTCAATGAATTCATCCGGTGCCAAATCAGTGCGGATATTACTGACTCTCCAACACCCGGCGCACGTTCACTTTTTCAAACACGCGTACCGGGAACTGCGTGCGAGTGCTCACGAAGTCGCGGTCGTCGCCCGAGGCGGGCCCGTGGTTGCAGAGCTCTGCGAGGCGAACGATATCGATTGTAGGTTTCTCAGCGGGGCGGCTGATTCGTTACTGTCGATCGCCGCTACGCAGTTGCGGTACGAAGTCGGCATGTTTCGATTCGCCCGCGAGTTCTCACCAGACGTGGTCGCGGGGGTTGGTGGCGTCGCCGCGGCTCACATCGCCCGGCTGACAAGCGCCCGAGGAATCGTCTTCACTGACACCGAACACGCGACGCTGTCGAATGCGCTTGCGTTTCCGTTCGCAGACCTGATCTGCACCCCGAGTTGTTATCTGGACGACCCCCGCGCCAAGCAGTACCGGTACCCCGGCTATCACGATCTCGTGTACCTCTCTCCGAGTCGATTCACACCTGATCCATCCGTCCTCAAGACCGCCGGCGGACCCCGACGAGCGGTTCGTCGTGCTTCGCCTCTCGTCTTGGGACGCCTTGCACGATGTCGGCCAGGGGGGGCTCGACGACGCCGTCGAGATCGTCGAGCGTCTTGAGACGATGGGAACAGAAGTACTGATCGCTTCTTCGAGTTCGCTGCCGGACGAAATCGAATCACGACGAGCCAATCTCGGGTCACATCAGTTGCACAACCTCTTGGCATACGCGACGCTGTTCGTCGGGGAGGGAGCAACGAGTGCCGCGGAGAGCGCGGTTCTTGGAACCCCAGCGGTCTACGTCAACACGCTGTCGGCGGGGACGCTCACCGAACTCGAGGAGCGCTACGGCCTCCTGTTCGGATTCCACGGACCGAACCGCCACCGCCGTGGTCTGGAACGAGCCATCGAAATTCTCGAACGGCCTGACACCGAACGCTGGGAAAGGCAGCGGCAGCAGCTCCTTTCGGAGAAATGCGACACGACATCGGTCGTCACCGACGCTCTGACTGGGCAACTGACCCCGCGTCGAGAGGTGACCGCATGAACGTGTTACAGCTCGTGACGACGGCAGGTACGTTTTTTAACGACCAGATCCGAATACTTGAGCGCCACGGCGTCTCGTGTACGGTCGTCACCACCCCCAAGCGGGACGAGGGCACTCGCTCAGTTCGCGATTACGCGTCCTGTTACCGGTCAGTTCTCGAGACTGTCTGGAACGGGGAGTTCGACCTCGTCCACGCGAACTACGGCCTGATGGCGCCGATCGCGCTCGCGCAGCCGGTTCGGCCGGTGGTGTGTTCGCTGTGGGGAAGTGACCTCTTCGGCAGGTATGGTACGGTGAGTAAGCTCTGTTCCAGAGGTGCCGACGAAGTGATCGTCATGTCTGAGGAGATGGCGCGCGAAGTCGGTGACGACCCGGCAATAATCCCGCACGGCGTCGATTTCGATCGGTTCAGACCAGAGCCACAGCGGCAGGCTCTGGACGCCGCTGGCTGGGCGCACGGCCGAAACCACGTCCTATTTCCGTGGTCTGCGAGCAGGGAGGTGAAAGACTACCCGCGAGCGAAACGAGTCGTCTCCGCTGTCCGAGAGCGGTTGTCGACGCCTGTAGAACTGCAGGTACTCAGTAGCGTCCCTCACGACCAGATATCGACGTACATGAACGCGGCTGACGCACTTCTGATGACATCAAAATGGGAAGGGTCACCGAACTCGGTTCGGGAGGCGTTGGCGTGTAACTTACCAGTCGTCGCGACCGATGTCGGTGATGTCCGCGAACACGTGGTTGACCTTCCGCTCTCACAGGTCTGCCAGACCGATGAAGAACTCGTCGACGCGCTGGTCTCCGTGCTCGAATCTGACAGACAGACGGACGGCCGCGAGCAGGTCCGACATCTGAGCCTGGACCACATGGCCGAGGACTACCTTGAGGTGTACGAGCGGGCGCTGTCCTAGTCCCCCGAGGGGTCTCCCGCGCTGTCCGGACGTAGCCTCGGCCCGGAAGCGACACCGGACACCCGTCCGGGGTGCGCGTAAGGAGAGGGTAACGAATTACCAGTAAGGCGCAATACGGCCAATAGCATCGGAATCCGGCCAACTCGTCACCGCAGTGATCCCCACTTACGGCCGTCCGGAGTTTCTGGAGGACGCCGTCAGGTCCGTCGCCGACCAGACGTACGACCCGCTTGAACTGGTGGTGGTCGACGACTGCTCGCCTGCCCCCGTTGAAACGCAATTTACGGAAGCGGACCTAGGTGAGCTTCATAACGTTCGATTTCTCCGCCACGAGGAAAACCAGGGGGCGAACGCGGCGCGTAACACCGGTATCCGAGCGGGCAACGGCGAGTTCATCGCCTTCCTCAACGACGACGACCGCTAGCGACAAAGCAAAATAGCCCGGCAGGTGGAGGCGTTCAACCGAGCCGGAACGGACACGGGGGTCGTCTACACCGGTCTTGAAATCGTCGACGAGACGGCAGCAACGATCGGTACGTCACGTCGAGAACTCCGCGGCTCTATCACCCGAGACTTGCTGTGCGGCGCGTCAGTGGACTCGTTCACCCGACTTATGATCCGGAAGCAGCTCCTCGAAGATGTCGGACACCTCGACAAGGAGTTACCGGGGTGGTAGGACCGCGACCTCAACATCCGCCTGTCACGACGCTGCCGGTACGAACCGATCGCGGAACCACTCGCGGTTCACCGACGCGGATACCACGACCAGATTGGGGACGACTACGTCGGCAAACGCGATGTGGCTTATCCTCGCTTGGTGGAGAAACACCGACCGCTCGCGGCCGAGTTCGGGAACGCCGTCGAGCGGCGCTTCCTCGCCGTCCAGACCCTTTCGCTCGCACTGTCGGCGGTCTCGAACGGACAGGCTTGGGCCGCCCGTCGGCACATTCTCTCGGCGATCAGATACGATCCAACGTACTGGAAACTGTACGTCTACGTGCCGCTCGTCAGCCACGGGCGGATCTTCAGTCACGCGAGGTCGCTCAAATCTGTCCTTCGAGATGTCCTCAGCGGCGGCCCCGGACCGAGCAAGTGAGGCCGAGAACCCCGACTAGACGGAAGGCTGACAGCGGAGCGCCGGCGGCGGTATCATTCCCAGCGGATCCTCCGAATGCACCTCACTCAGCCGAAATGTAGTACACCCGGAGCTTCCCGTTTGAGCTGACGCGGTTCACCTGTCGATGTTCTTCGATACGTTCGAAGCCTTGCTGTTCGTAGCGGAGACCGTCAAGCACGACTTGTTCCCGCTGGACATCTCGCTCGGAGATGGCGAGGTACCGATTATCGTCGTAGTGCTCACTGTAGTTGCCGGCGTTGAAAACGGGTGGGGGAACGGCGTCTCCGGGGAACTGCCCACCGCGAGCGCGATCAAACCCGTAGATCGCGTCTCGATATCGACCGCCGTTACCGTTGATACCCATGAATGACAGGCCGCGATCCATCTGATCGAACGCCACCTCGTACCCATCCACGTGGCTCTCCGGGACCTGATCGGACGCCTGATACATGTAGGGAGACCGGTAGAGGTTCGGGACCGCAGCGATCAGCATCACAAGCAGCAGGAGTATCACTCCGCCGACCGCGAGTTTTGTTTGCGTTGACGAGTCGGTTGACGACGTTCGTGCGGTCCGCTGGGTGTAACCTTCTATGAGGGTGTCATAGAACTCTTCTCACACCGTGATGATCGTGCTTCCCGGATTGTCTCCGCGTTCGTAGTTGGTGATAGCGACGACGAGGCGAAGGC
>CAZTDC010000310.1:220-4389 GCA_964612165.1 uncultured Salinivenus sp. | reverse complement strand
CAATCTCTGTACCAGCCTCCACTTCCCCCCTTTGAACGGGACCATTCCCGGCTCTTTCATCCCAAACTCCATATTCTGCCCTTCCACGAGCGGATGAAGCCTCCTCACTCCCCCTAATGAGTGGTTCCTTCGGACGGTTCGGTAAAGGATACTTGTCTCCCTTTCCTGTCAAGCCTTTCCTGTCAAGTGGGTCTCGTGCCGCTTGCGCCGAGACGACAGCCCGTCGATAGGGTTGCAAAAAGAGTTGATGTCCTGCCACCGGTCTTCGGTCTCAATGGACAGTGCCATGTACCACGCACGGAAGACCAGTTTGTCTATTCTCTTCAACTGTGACTTCTTTCTCCAGCCGAGGGAAAACAAAAACGGCTGACCCCTAAGCCAAGGAGCCAGCCGCATCGTAGAGTTGAATGGATCGGCGGAGTCGACCCCTCCACCGAGGTGCATCGCTAGTACGTCTCCAGGTAGCGATCAATCTCCCACTCGGAGACCGACGCGAGGTACTCGGTGTACTCCTGCGTCTTGGCCTGTACGTACTTCTCACTGATGTGCGGCCCGAGGGCGTCGAGGATGACGTCGTCCTCCTGCAACGCTGCAATCGCCTGGCCGAGCGTGCTCGGAAGCGTATCGATGCCGCGCTCCTCGCGGTCCGCCTCGGTGAACTCGTAGATGTTTTCGCGGACCGGGTCGGGAGCCTCGTTGTCCTTCTCGATGCCGTCCAGGCCGGCGTGCAACATGGCCGCAAGGGCGAGGTAGGGGTTGCACGACGGGTCCGGGCAACGGAACTCGACACGGGAGGCTGCCGGGACGCGGGCGGCCGGCTTCCGCACGAGCGCCGAGCGGTTGACGTCCGACCACGCGATGTAGATGGGCGCCTCGTACCCGGGCACGAGTCGCTTGTAGGAGTTCACGATCGGGTTCGTCACCGCGGCAACGGCCGGCGCGTGCTCCAAGAGGCCACCGAGGAACTTGTAGGCCGTATCGCTCAGGTTGAACTCGTCATCGTCGTCGTGGAACGCATTCTCGCCGTCGTCGAACAGCGAGATGTGCGTGTGCATGCCCGACCCGTTGATGCCGGCGATGGGCTTGGGCATGAAGGTGGCGTGCACGTCATGGAGCTCCGCCGTGGCCCGCACCACCGACCGGAAGGTGGCGATGTTATCGGCCGTCGTCAGCGCGTCGGCGTACTTGAAGTCGATCTCGTGCTGGCCGCGGGCAACCTCGTGGTGGCTGGCCTCTACCTCAAAGCCCATCTCTTCGAGCGTGTAGATGACTTCTGCCCGGATTTCTTGGGCCAGGTCCTTCGGCGCGAGATCGAAGTAGCCCCCCGAGTCGTGCGTCGTCGTGGTGGCACTGCCGTTCTCGTCCTTCTCGAACACGAAGAATTCGGGCTCAGGACCGGCGTTCATCTCGAAGCCCATCTCGTTGGCCCGGTCGATGGCCCGCTTTAGCACGTATCGCGGATCGCCCTCGAAGGCCTCTCCGGTCGAGGTATTGATGACATCGCAGATGAGACGGGCCGAAACGGTATCGTCCCCTCGTTCGCTCCGCCAGGGCAGGATTGCGAAGGTGTCCGGGTCCGGATCCAAGCGCATGTCTGATTCTTGGATGCGGACGAAGCCTTCGATCGAGGATCCGTCAAAATAAATACCTTCCTCGAAGGCCTTCTCGGCCTGGTGGGCCGGAATGGAGACGTTTTTGACGGTCCCCAAAATGTCGGTGAACTGGAGGCGTAGAAAGTCAACGTTCTCCGCCTCGATCTGGTCAAGGACGTCGGTTTTCGTCGGCATGGATGGATGAAAAAGTTGTTCAGGATGAACGGATTGGGAGGAAAAAGGAGTTCCCCGCACGCGGCGGGCTGGGAACATCTCATCGGACCGTCCCTCGCGGGACAAACCGATCTGTGGAAGCGTCCCTGCACACGACTTCAGAGCGACGCCTTAAGGAGGAGCCTCACGAATCGGCATTCTCGTAGTCGTAAAGTTCCATCGGCTCGGTCGGTACGGCGCGCGTCTCTTTGAAGGTACTGAGCACGATGCTCGTCGTGGTCTTGCTCACGCCGGCAAGAGCTTGGATCTCCGACAGGAAGCGTTCGAGCGTCGTCGTGTCCTTCGTGCGCACCTTCATCAGGTGAGACCCTTCTCCGGTGATGGAATGCAATTCCAGCACATGCTCCATGTCCGTCACGCGGTCGACAAAGTCCGGGTAGTGCTCCGACCCGTCGACCGACACGCGGATGAAGGCCGTGATGTCGAGGCGCAAGCGTTTGGCGTCGACGATGGCCTTGTACCCCTCAATCACGTCCCGCTCCTCGAGCTTGCGCATCCGCTCGCTGACGGCCGAGATCGAAAGGTTCACTTCCTCGGCTACGTCGCTGCGCTTCATGCGCCCCTCGTGCTGGAGGAGTTCAAGAATTTTCGCGTCGATTTCGTCGATGCTGTGTGCCACGATCCTCGGACGCCTATTTCTTTTTCTCTCAACCGCACAATACCTCACTTTCTTTGGTTTATCAAGCCAAAAAGACAAAAATTTTTGGAGAAAGTGTAAAAATGTCGATTGCGGACGCTTTCTCAACGGGCTTCAACTGCCGCTCTAGGGTGGAAGCGGTTCCGAACGAGAGGGGGATGGGTTCGTAGAGAAGATCCTACGATGTTGTGTTGCTCTCGCGCCTGCCTCTCACCGCCGCTCCCAAATGTATGTCCCGCACGCTGGTCACTGGTGCCAACGGCCAGATTGGAAGTGAACTTGTCGAGGTGCTGCGCGAGCGGCACGGTTCCGAGCAGGTCGTCCGGCTCGACCTACAACCTCCTCCTTCTCCCAACGGGCAGGGGTCCGATGCCCCGTTCGAGGTGGGGGACGTCCGCGACCGGGAAGCCCTCGCCGACACCATTACGACCTACGACATTGACGTCGTCTACCATTTGGCGAGCCTGCTCTCGGCCACCGGCGAACAGCATCCCCATCGGACGTGGAATGTCAATCTCGGTGGCCTCAAAAACGTTCTGGACCTCGCCCGCCCCCACGACTTGACGGTCTTCTGGCCGAGCTCGATCGCGGTCTTCGGCCCGTCGACGCCGAAAGAAGAGACGCCCCAGCAAACGGTCCTGGACCCGACCACCATGTACGGGGTCACCAAGCGCAGTGGAGAGCTGCTATGCCGGTATTACCATCGCCGGTACGACCTCGACGTGCGCAGCCTGCGCTATCCGGGCCTCATCAGCTACAAAACGGCGCCCGGTGGGGGCACCACCGACTACGCGGTCGACATGTTCAGGCGGGCCGCTACGGGCGAGCCGTACACCTGCTTTCTGGAGCGCGACGCCCGCTTGCCCATGATGTACATGCCCGACGCGATCCGGGCCACCCTGACCCTTATGGACGCCGACGGCCAAGACCTGACCGTGCACGACAGCTACAACGTCGGGGCGCTTAGCTTCTCGCCGCAGGAGCTCGAAACAACCCTCCAGCGCCATGTGCCCGACTTCTCCTGCACCTACGAACCGGACGAGCGCCAGCATATCGCTGACGCCTGGCCGTCTTCTATCGACGACACTCGCGCCCGGACCGACTGGGGATGGGCGCCGGAGTACGACCTGGAGACGATGACGGAGGATATGCTCTCGCATCTTCGAACCGAGAAAAAGGAAAACCAAGAAGCTGA
Organism: uncultured Salinivenus sp.; assembly: GCA_964612165.1. GTDB lineage: Bacteria > Bacteroidota > Rhodothermia > Rhodothermales > Salinibacteraceae > Salinibacter. Next base: position 731 of record CAZTDC010000310.1, on the reverse strand, counting down.
GCCTTCCTGATCCGTTTCCCTTCGAGTAGGCATGGACGCACGGATGCATGGATGCCCCCTCACTTGGTGCCTGCACTCGAAGCGTCCGGAGCTTCCATAGCGCCTAGAGCATTTTTCCAGCTTTGCCCGATCGAGGACTACTCCCTCATCGATTTGCCTCTTCCCAGAACGACGAACCAACCCGACAAACCGCTATGCCCATAACCGAGGCGGCGACCGCCGACTTTCGCGAACAGCTTCAAGACATCAAGGACGCCGGGACCTACAAAGAGGAACGCGTCATTACCTCGCAGCAGGACGCCGACATCGAGGTCGAGTCCGGCGAGCACGTCATCAACTTCTGCGCGAACAACTATCTCGGTCTCGCCAACCATCCGGAGATCATGGAGGCCGCCAAGAATGGCGTGGACCGTTACGGCTTCGGCGTCGCCAGCGTCCGCTTCATCTGCGGCACCCAATCGGTCCACAAGGACCTGGAGCACGCCCTGTCCGACTTCCACGACACCGACGA
>CAZTDC010000310.1:0-207 GCA_964612165.1 uncultured Salinivenus sp. | reverse complement strand
CTGCAAGGCCGACCTGCACGTCTTTGATCACAGCGACATGGCGGACCTGGAGGCGAAGCTGCAGGACGCCCAGGACGCGGAGAAGCGCATGATTTGTACGGACGGCGTCTTCTCGATGGACGGAGACGTGGCAAAACTCGACGAGATCTGCGGCCTGGCCGACGAGTACGACGCCCTCGTGATGGTCGACGAGTGCCACGCCACCGG
>CAZTDC010000309.1:0-4399 GCA_964612165.1 uncultured Salinivenus sp. | reverse complement strand
CTCCCATGCCCTCATACGTTACACTGCTCCCACAATTCCCGCAGGGCCGGGGCCAGTCTGTCCGACGGCTCAGGCTCGTGGAAATGGATCCAGGACCGCCATCGGAACAGCCCCGAAATGAGAGGCGGGCGCTTCCGCGCGACGTGACCGAGTAATCTCTTCTTGAACCGCACGTCTACGTGCCCAACCTCTGTGTGTCAGCCGTCCCCTGAGAATCTCGACGGCCCACTTTCAGTATATAATTTCTCACCCTTCACTCACAGGCTGACGCCCGCCATGCCGTCGCCGCCCGTGTCCGATGTCAAAAAAACGCTCCGCAAGCATCTCTCGGATCTCCGCGAGCGGTACGGCGTGCAGTCCTTTGCCCTTTTCGGCTCGTACGCCCGCGGGGAGCACGACCCCGACAGCGACATCGACGTGCTCGTATCGTTTGACGATCCGCCCGGCCTTCTCGCCTTCATCGACCTGGAAGACGAGTTGAGTGATCTTCTCGGAAGACCGGTTGACCTCGTCGTCAAGAACAGTCTAAAGCCTCGTATCGGCGAGCGGGTGAAGCGGGAGGCCGAGCCGATATGACAGATCAAACCGATATCGATCATCTCCAAGATATCCTTGAGGCAGCCGAGAAGGCGCAGGAATTTACAGGGGAGATGAGCTACGAGGCGTTTTTGGAGGACGATAAAGCGGTTTTCGCTGTGATTCGCGCTCTGGAGATCATCGGGGAGGCCACAAAGCGACTGTCCGACTCATTTCGGGACGAGTACCCACAGGTGCCCTGGTCGTCGATGGCGGGGATGCGGGACAAACTGATCCACGATTACGTCAACGTCGATCGACGGATCGTATGGCGCACCGTGCAGGACGAGTTGCCTGAGGTTCAACAAAAAATGCGAACGATCTCGGAAGAACTGAAGAAGTAGCACCAGCAGCAACGGGACTGTTCTCTGCACATTCGAAACGCCTCCCAATCAGCGGACGCGTGTTCTTCGTTCTGATCGCGATGGCGTAGTTGCCAGACGGTACGGTCGCCCTATCTGCCTCGTTCTCTACCGTTCAACCGTCCAGCTACGGAAGCGAAAACTGATAGACGCGCCCCGCCTTGTCCGCACCGTCCACGTCGGCACGCGGCGCCCCCACGAGAACGGCCGTCGGGGCATCTTCGCCTGTCGCCGTCAGGGTTGCCACCCCGCTTCCAAACTGGGCGTTCGGCCCGGCCGCCGAGGCCGCGAATGTGCGGACCCGATTCCCTCGGGCATCGAAGAGATAGACCCGCCCTGCGTGTTCGGTAGCGGGCACGCGCGTCCCGAGAAGCAGATCTGGCGTCCCATCACCGTTGGCGTCTCCAGCACCGACGGCCGAGTACCCGAAGTAGCCGTCTTCCGACGGGGCCGGCGGCGAGATGGTGTGGAGGACCTCGCCCTCCGCTCCGCTGTAGACGTAGACCGTCCCGCCCTCCTCCGGGCCCGAAGCGGCCCCCACCGCCACGTCCGGCTTGCCGTCTCCATCGACATCCCCAAGGCCTGCAACGAGATAGCCAAAGCTCCCGTGGGCTGGCGACGGTTCGGTTAGTGTGCGCAGCAGAGTGCCGTCGCGTCCATCAAACAGATGGGCGCGACCGGCTTCGCTCTGCTCCCCTACGGTCGCCGTCGAGGCGCCCACGAGCACGTCCGGCGTACCATCCCCACTCACGTCACCCGGAACCGCCACGTGCCCAAAGTGCGCGTGGCCGTCAGTTTGGACGGCCAGCGTCCGGTGCACCGTCCCCTCCGCCCCATCAAACAGATAGACCCGATCCTCGCCAATCGCCCCGGCTACGAGGTCGGGCACCCCGTCGCCTGTTGCGTCGCCGATCGGGAGCAGCGATTTGGCGAAGAGACCGTCTGAGGTCGCGTTCGGCGAGGTCAGCGTGTGGATCACGGTTCCGTCGGCGCCATCGACGAGATAGGCCCGCCCCACGGTTGAGGAGTCCCCGGCCGCCCCGACAGCCACGTCCGGCGTGCCATCTCCGGTCATGTCCCCGATCCCTGCCACCGCATAGCCAAAAAGTCCGTCCACCTCGGGGTCGGTCGCCTCCAGGGCGCGCAACACCCCTCCATCTCCTCCACGAAGGAGGTACACGCGCCCAGCGTTCGACGTGCCCCGTACGGAGGCGCGTGGCGCGCCCACGATCAGATCCGCCTGCCCGTCTCCGTCAACGTCGCCTGCTTCCGCAACCGCCGCCCCGAACGCCTCGCCCGCCGCCGGCGACGGGGCCTCGTAGATCGTGTCTGGCTCATCCATCGGTTGGGCCGGCACGGCGGATCCCCAGAGCCCACCCAGCAGAAGCGCCAATCCACAGAGCAATCGGCCGCCCCATTCGAAAAGTGTCGATTGCGCTCTACGACAGCGAAAAGCAGTCATCATCCAATGGAATTGGTTCGCCTTCCTTCGTGGGAGGGCCCGTTCCCTTCCGAGTGCGGAATCAACGGTTGCGCAAAGCAGATGCGAAATCCGTTCATACTGCGGAAATTTGCCCGTCCCTGGCCTGCCACGTCGACTTGAGGGCTCTCCTTCTCGGCCTCACACCGGCGATGGTTCTTCGGGACGCTGATTGCTACAACCCTACCTGCACGCGCCGATCAATCTCGACGGTGCGCTCCATCGTAGGGTTGTACGTCACCACCACCGTCGCCGGTTGATTGAACACCGTCCCGGGGACCGTGACGACGGGATGCCCATTCAGGATCATGCCGAGCCCGCCAAACGACTCCCCCTTCTGATTCTTCACCTCGAAGGACGTGAGGGGAAGGGAGGTGATGACCCTGAACTGTTGCTCGCCGTCCTGGGTGCCGGTGTTGTCAATGCGGATCGGATGGCCGTTTACCGTCAGGCTGTCCGTCTTCGCAAGGACCGTTTCGGGCAAGCGTTTCGTCGCCGTCTCGTCCCGGCTCACGAGGTAGGTCACGGTTCCGGTGACGCGCAACTGCGTCGCGCCCGAGGCGGGAAGGCCCCAGCTCTCGAGAGTGAGGTAGAAGCCGGGTGCCCCCTCCGAAAACGGATCGTCCTCGAAGGCCTCTGCCTCGACAAGCGACTGCGAACGGCCCGAAGACACCATCCGTCCCTCCTGAGCGAGGCTGTCTTTCTTCTCCCTCCAGTCTCGGACCGCGGTCTGGTGGGCCGCCACGAGGTCGGTGCCGGCATCGTCTCGGAAGGTCGTGACCTCCGTCTCGGCGTCGACAACCGACGCGAAGGTGCCGAGGGTATCCTTTACCCAGAACGTGACGGCCGTCCCGGCCTTGTGAAAGGTCTCGGTGGGCTTGTCCTTCTTCACCTGCATCTCTCGGAGCTCCACGGGTGGGGACGCCCCCGACTGAGCGATGGCAGGTCCGGCCGTCGTACTGGAAAACACCAGCGCCAGCAGCAGAAGCCACTTCCCAGCGCGAAACAACGTACGGAAACGGGACGGAGCAGTCGATCGGTTTAGGAGGGCACAGCGAAAGACCATAGTAGAAGCAGAAAGCTGCGACGAGATTTACGTCGAAAAGCTGCAAGGGAATGAGGCGCTACCGGTCCATTAGAAAAGGATTGCTCATCGAGCCGTGGATTCCAAGGAGCAGCCTGCCTGCCAGCGATCAAATATAAAATGACTGGAATGGGACAACAGATCAACCGCGATAAATTCCCATCTCGTGTGAGAATTGTCGTCGGAACGTCCCGCAAACCCCGAGCGTGTGTGATACTCGTTCATTCCGTGCGGATTTGCTTGTCCCTCGCCTGTCATGAAAATTGCCCTCGCCCAGATCAACCCCATCATCGGGGACCTGGACGGCAACCGAACGAAGATTCTCGACTACGCCCATCGCGCCGACGATCGAGGGGCCGACCTCGTCGTCTTCCCGGAGCTCTGCGTGACGGGCTACCCGCCAGGAGATCTACTGGAGAATCCCTTCTTCACGGAGGCGGTGCAGCACACGGTGGACCACATCGCGCGTAACGTGCCCCGCGACCTCGGGGTTCTCCTTGGGGCGCCCGTGCCCAACGACGATAAGTACGGCAAGCCCCTCCACAACGCCGCGCTCCTCTTCGAAAACGGCACGTTGCAGGATCGGGTGGACAAGACGCTGCTGCCCACCTACGATATCTTCGACGAGGACAGATACTTCGAACCGGCCGAGGAGCGGCGCATCATCGAGTGGCGCGGCGTGCGCATCGGGCTCCACGTCTGTGAGGACATGTGGAATGTGCATCACCCCGAGGGCTACCAGGACACGCATCGCTACGAGTGCGACCCGGTCGCCGAGCTGGGCGCGCAGGACCCCGACCTCTTCATCAATCTGAGCGCCTCGCCCTTCTCGATTGGCAAGCACAAGATTCGCAACGAGCTCGTCCAGCACATCTGCCGCCGGCACGAGCGCCCGTT
>CAZTDC010000308.1:0-4402 GCA_964612165.1 uncultured Salinivenus sp. | reverse complement strand
CCGCCTCCGCGGGCCTGGCCGGCATGATCTGCTGCGTGGCCCCCGCCGTTCTGTTCGCCGTCGGGCTTATGGGCGGCATCTACGCCATTTCCTTCGCCGACTTCTTCTATGCGCCCGACGGCTCGGCGGGGCTGGGGGCCTGGATGCTGCGGGGCATTGCGGCCCTCGTCGGCGCCGGGGGCATCTGGCTCTACTACCGGCGGCAGAACCAGTGCGCCATCGACCCGGCCCGCAAGCGCCGGAACCTCGCGCTCCTGGCCGTACTGGTCCTCACGCTCGGAACCGGGTTCTACCTCACGTTCGAGGAGTTGACGACCTGGTACTTCAACGAGTATATCGTCCCGGCCCAGCAGGCCGAGTACGAGTCTATGTCGGGAGGGTGAGCAGCAGGCGAGTTCACTCCGAGAGGCTCATCAGAAAATCTGCGACGTTGGATCGCGTGCCACGGGTGCGCCTATGAGTCCGCGACGGAGAAGGTCTTGACCATGCCGGACGTGTCGGGGGCTTCCTCCGTGATCCAGGCGTAGCGTCCCGGGGGGAGGTCCCCGACCCGCACGTATGCTACGTCTCCTGGGGGCATCGGCTCGGGTCCGCCGATCCACTCGGTGGGAGCCGGTAGCGGGAGGCCGTCCTCCATCCACGACACGACCGCGTCGGCGTCGGTCGTGTCCGTCAGCCGGAAGAGGCCGACGAAGGGGGACGCCGCGTCGTCGGGCCCGCCGGTGGATCGAAACGCGATGGTCTGCTCGTCGGACAGCGCCTCGGGGTCCACGTCAAACGCCTCCGGCGAGAGGCGGGCCGTGAGATCGGCCGTCGGTTCCGGAGCCCCGGACGAGTCCGCGGTCACCTGAATGCCGGCCCGGACGCCCTGAAAGACGTGCGGACGATGGCCCGGGGTTTGGAAAAAGCAGATCAGCGCATAATGCCCCGGGTCGAGGTTGTGGGTGATTTGGGCAGTCCGACCGGGGGCGAGGCCCGTGATGCCCCCGACGAGTTTCGTCTTTTTGGGAAACCACTGCGGGAGGGCCGCGCGCAGCTCTTTCCTGTAGGCGGCCGAGTCGATGCGCCCCTGGACCAACGCCTTTTCGAGACTGTCGATCGGCGCGAGGACGGCCCGTCGAAAGTCCGCGTAGGTCTTGTCGTCGGGAAGTGTGCGGAGCCGGAAGGAATGGTGGTGTGTGCCTTCGTTTTCCATGCGGAACGTCACCCAACCGGTGGGAACCGTGTCGCGGACCTCAAGGGCCGAGTCCGAGGCGACCACCTCCGCGACGGGCTGGGGGGACGCGCTATCGTCCTGTTGCGACTGACAACCGAGCGAGCCAGTCAGAACAGCGCCACTGAGCAGCAGGCTGGCGAGCAGAAGGAATGACGGGCGGTTGCGCCCGGATCGGGGAGGCTTGTCGTCGTTCGAAGGCATGGGCGTGTTGGGGGTAGCGAAAAAGAGGAGGGGCGAAAAGCGAAAGGGGGAGCGATTACAGGTAGTCGAGCGGATCGACGAACTGGATCCGGGGCGACGCCTCGATCAGCGGTCGCAGGAACGGCATGTGCCCCGCGCCGAAGATCGTGATGATGCGGTCGCCCGGCTCGGCGATGGCCTCCAGGTTGGCGAAGATGCGCAGATTGCGCTTGTGGTACTGGGCCACGACGTCGGCCCCCACGTAGGTGCTGTCCGAGGGGAACTGGTCCGCGCCTGCGGTGGCCATCCGCGTGTACGGCGCCCGGAAGCGCTCCACGGTTTCGGTGCGGTTGAGAAAGCGATAGAGGTCGGTCAGCGTCTCTTTCTGAAGTAGGCGATCGATCTCCGTCATCAGCGGCCCGCCCGAAAATTCGCTCAACGCCTTTGCAAGGGCCGGGTCGTTCTTCTTCGCATACGTGAATACCTTCCCCATCCTCATAGGAACCATGTGGTCGACGGCCCAGACCCGCTCGTGGTCGAGCTGCTTCGCGAGCCGAAACCCCAGCTGGTACTGCTCGCTGCGCGTAGAGACGAAGTCGCCGACCGCGAAGGAGGTATCGAGCCGCCCGGCGCGGAACGCCCGGTAGAGGGAGTCGATGTCGCCCTGATGGCGCCGGCGCACCTCAATCGCCATCTTGGTGGGTTGGAACTGGGCGAGCGAGTCGCGAAGGGCATCGAGCTCCTGCTGCTTCTCCGGCGTGAGGACGTCGGGCACCTTGGGGTTGTTGACGTCACGGCCTGGGTTGTCGAGATGGACGGTGCCGATGGGCATCACCTTGATCGGCGCCTCGGCGCCGGGGTTCTGTGCATTTGCGTCTGATGGGTGACCGAGGCCGAGGAGAACCGATCCAATCAAACAGATCGCCGCGATCCAATGCAAGAGCGTACGCTTGGGGTCGAGGAGGGGAAAAGAGCTCATAGCGGGGTAGAGGATGGAAGAAGTACGCGCTGCGGTTCTTGAAGCGAGCCCGAGGACCGGCTAGAGTAGATTGTCGAACCACGTGGCGGTCTCCGGAGAGGTCACGTCGCGAAGCACGCCGATCATGCCGCCGAGCGTCTCCACGTCCTCTCGCTGGAGGCGCTGGAGAAAGGTGAGGTAGTTGGTCTCGCCAATACGCTCGTGCAGCCGGTGGAGGAGAAGGGGCCCTTTGTTGTAGGAGAGCGCCCCGTCGTGCTGCGGGGTCCAGTCGAAGAAGCTGGGTGCCCCCTTCGCCTCTTCGCGGGCCTTCTCCACGCGGGTCCGAAACGCCTCGTCTCCGTACGCCGCCCGTACAGCTCGCCAGGCCTCGTACTCGGCAAACGACTCGTTGAGAAAGTTGTGGCGGCTTGCGGGGTTGGCCGCGTCGGTCCACCAGAGGTGCGCCGTCTCGTGCGCGAGCAGGTCGAACAGGCTTGTGTCCGGCGTCACGTCGTGCCGCAGGGCGATCAGCCCGGGCCGGGCGTAGCTGCTGGAGGAGGCTCGCTCGACGGGGGCGAGGGTCATGCGGAGCCGATCGGCGTCTCGCCCGGTTTGGAACCGTTCCGCGTAGCGATCGACGATGCGGGCGGTGCGATTGGCGACGAAGGACCGCACGGAGTCCGGGGCGCCGGCGTGGTAGAGGGTCACCGAGAGGCCGCCGCTCGTATGTGTCGTTGACTGCAATCGGTCGGAGATGATGACGGGGACGTCGGGGGTTGGCACCGTCGAGGCGATTCGCCATCCGGCCGAGTTCTTTCGAATCGTGCCGGTGGAGATAACCTCGTAGTCCTTTGGTAGGTCGAGGGTGGCGTCGAACGTAAAGCGCGTTCGGAAAGACGCGTGTACCGGAACCCACATCGCTTCCAGGGGCAGCTCAATCCAGTGGGGGGTCACGGCCGGTCCGCCGAATGGGGGAAAGCGATCGGTCTGGAGCCGCCCCCCGTACGTCCACGTGAGCGACACGGGATTCTCGGGGGTGGCCGTACGGGCCAGCGGAAGCGTGTAGACCGTTGTGAAGAGGCTGTCCGGGCTTTCGACACGCCAGGGCTTGGTTCGATAGTCGCCAGCAAGGGGAGCGTTGAGGGTCTGAAGGGCAAGGTCCTGGTGGAGCAGGAACCGGAGCGTGTCGGTCGGGGCCTGGGGAACGAACTGCATCTCCACCTGCACGTCAAACCGGCCCGATTCGGGATGGATTTCGGCGTCGATCTGGTAGTGCGTCGCATTCGACAACGAATCGGGCGGCGCGGCCTGCACGGGGCTCGCTCCGAACAGAAGAACGATTCCGAATGTGACGGCAGTCCAGTGAACAAAACGGCTCGAACGCATGGACAGCACTTTCTGGTGACGGAGCGAATGCTGGAGACAAATCTCCGAATGCCTTTCCTGCCCGAGAAATTGGGAGGAGCTCTTCAAGAGAAGTAGACAGGGACATCGGACAGCAGGTTGCAGGCCTCCGGGTGGCACTCCATGGGAAGCGTCAGGAATCCTGCCGAGTCGGTTCTGCAAGTGCCGCTCTCCTGACGCTGATCCTGGGGGCGAACAGGAAGCCTATACGGGAAGAATATCCCGCAGGGCTGACGCGAAGCGCTCGATCTCCTCTTCGGTGTTATAATAGTGGACCGATGCCCGCACGAGATCGGGCAGGTTGCGGGCCTCGGCGTCGAGGCGAGTCGAGCTCGGCGTGGAGACCGACACGTTCATGTCGCGTTTCCGCAGGGCCGTTTGAATTTCGGCCGCCTCCATCTGCTCGGCGCTGAAGGTCGTGATCCCACAGCGCGTGCGGCCCACGTCGTGCACCGTCACGCCGGGCACGTCGGCCAGGGCATCACGCAGCGTGCTGGCGACATGCTGGATGCGCTCGAAGATGGCGTCGAGGCCTGGAGATCTGGGATCTCCTCGGTCCAGGGCATAGTCAACCGCCACGCCCAGTCCTACCTGTCCGGCCACGTGGCTCTCGTAGTTTTCGAACCGGCGGGCGTCCGGCTGAA
>CAZTDC010000307.1:0-4412 GCA_964612165.1 uncultured Salinivenus sp. | reverse complement strand
AAATTCAATTATTCAATTGATAAAATTACAAGGCAAAAAGGTTCGGTAATCACCAACCGCCTATTGCCTGCTACCATTCGGGTTTCACAAGACTGAGCGGCCTCTTTCAAGCGTACAATTCCGAATACAAAACCTAATCTGTCATGTCTTCCACGTCCGATCCTGACACGACGACCGGGTCCTCTGCGCTCTGTTCGGTACAGCTGATTCGCGCGCCGAAGCAGCCCGAGAAGCTCGTTCGCATCATGGCGGGAATTGTCACTCTTTCCGGGCTCGTTCTGGGTTTTCTTGTGAGTCCATGGGGCTACCTGCTCACTGCGTTCGCCGGACTCAACGTGCTCCAGAGCGCCTTTACCGGGTTTTGCCCCCCGGAGATCACCTACCGCTGGCTTGTACAGGCGTCTCCTCATCATGCGGCGCCCTCTAACGACCATTCGCACGGCGGATGACGACCCCGCTGACTGCACTGTGCCTCATCGCCTCTGATTGTAAACACCCCTCTCCCCGACACCATGCCTGCTCTTCTCGACACCCTCAAGCAAACCCAGACGATCGCCATGCTCGCCGGTCTGGTGATCCTGATGCTCTGGGAGACCGCGCACCCGTTCTTCGAGTACTTCGAACAGGCCCCGAAAGAGCGGGGCAAGCACGCCCTGCGCAATCTGTTGCTCGGTGGCATCAACGCTGGACTGGTCTCCATCGTCTTCGTGGGGCTGTGGGGCGTGGCCGCCATTGCGGCGCGGCAAAACGGCATCGGTCTTCTCCACTGGGGAGGGGCCGCCGTCGGCCTGCCGACCTGGGCCCACGCCTTCGGGGCCATCCTGATCCTTGATGCCTGGATGTACGTGTGGCACCGCATCAACCACGAAATTCCGTTTCTCTGGCGCTTCCACCGCGTGCATCACAACGATCCCACGATGGACGTGACGACTGCCAGCCGCTTCCACACCGGGGAGATCGCGATCTCGTCGACCCTCCGCATCGGCGTGATTCTTCTGTTTGGCATTGCTCTCTGGGAGCTGGTGCTCTACGAGACCGTCATGTTTGCCGTCGTGCAGTTTCACCACGCCAATGTGAACCTGCCCGCGCGGGTGGACCGGGCGCTCCGCACCGTGATTGTGACGCCCAACATGCATCGGGTGCACCACTCCCGGCACCAGCCGGAGACGGACTCAAATTATAGCTCCCTCTTCTCTTTTTGGGATCGGATCGGACGCTCGTTTCGACTGCGCGACGATCCCTCGACCATCGAGCTGGGCCTGCACGGCTGGGACGCGCCGGAGGACCAGCGCTTTACGGGCCTGCTGTGGGCCCCACTGAAAGAAAATGGCATCGCTTCCGCCGAGTCAGAGTCGGACGCCGTCGAACCGGTTGAGGTCGGCGGAGACTCGAGCTGATTTCATCCTTCTCTTGACGATCTACAATCGCCCTATCGCACGCTCACGAAGTCGATCCTCTCATTCAAGTCATGCGAACGATTGTCTCTCTTCTCACCGCCGCTCTCTTCTTCGCAGTCACCGGACCGGTCTACGCCCAGACCGACGTCCAGCACGTTGACCTTGAGGTTGAACCCTTGGCCTACGCCTTCGGCGGGGCCGGCGGCCACGTGGCCGTTCAGGCGGGCACCTGGAAGTACGAAGTCGAGGTGTTTGGCCTCGAAATTCCTGAGTCGCTCCACGGGAATGACGGGTTCACGGCGTCGCCACTTGGGATGGAGTTGCATGTCGAGCGCTTCTTCGGCGACGGGCCTGGTGGCGTTTACGTTGGCCCCGAAGCGGGGATCGTCCAACTAGACGTCACGCACCGTGCCAGCGGGACCAGCGAGCAACACGCCCGGTACTCGATTGGGGTGCGCGGCGGGTATCAGTGGTATCCAGGGCTCGGCAACCTTTACGTGAGCCCGGTGGTCGGGGTCTCCTACACCCTGAACGCCGATGCGATCGAGATTGCGGGAGAGTCGTTCTCGTCTGCGCCGGTTGGGCCGTGGGGGACCGTCGGCATCGGGTGGAGCTTTTCTCGGTGAGGGAGGGAGCCCTCCTTGCTCCGGTACTGGCTCAACTTGGCGGTGCGATTTTCTGTTTTCCGATCGCATCCGGTAGCTCGTTCCGCTGCTGGACGGAACGGGCCTGGAGGGTATCGAGCCGTTCGACGCAGCGCTCGGGAGCCGGTACACGATTAGGGGTTCCCAGAGGGACGGTGCAATGGCGATAGACGAACCCGTAGTGTAGGGCGGCCCCCAGAAGGACGAAGATATGGAAGACTTCGTGCGCTCCAATAATCCCCGTCCAGAGGGTCGGCCACTCAGCGGCGTACACGGCGGCTCCCAGCGAAAAGGCGAGTCCCCCGAGAATGAAAAGCCGGACCGACCGCTTGTCCGTCCGCCGTCCAATCACCAATACGCCCAGACTTCCAAGCCATCCGACGGTCAAATAGATCCCTGCTGTGAGCCAGTCCGCCATAGACCAAAACGTCAGTTTGAGCATGATGCCCAAGAGGGCACATCCCCACAGTCCCCCTGTGAGATACGTCGTCCACCAGGATTGGAGCGCTGCATAGATGGCGGTGCCCGTGCCCGCGATCATGAGGAAGATGGCCACGTGGTCCAGCTTGTTGTAAAGCTCGTAGCGGGGCGAGCTCCCGTCCACGTAATGAAACAGCGCGCTGGCCGAGAACGCCAGGGTCATCAGCAGACCATACGTGGTGGCGCCCACGCCTCGCATGCCCATCCGGCGGGCGCGGCGGACGAGGACGTAGGTTGCCACCACGCTCAGAAGCGCTCCTAACAGGTGACTTCCCATGCTGAAGGGGTCGCGTCCCAGCGAAATGATCCAGGTGTCAGTGCCCACGGTGCGGCGACGTACAAGGTATAATTGTGCAGTGTATTTGTCTGTAAGAGAAACGGGCACGCCTGTCAATGAGATCGAAGCATTCGGATCGTCTCCCTTGCTCTTTCGGAGCAGACCTCCTACTCGATAGATTGGGCGTGAGGGCACCAATATAGGAATCCGCGCCGCAGGCTCAGATGGAAAGTGCTCTCACCGACAAGAAGGCCCCCCTTCTGGCTTGTGTGTACTAACGACGCTTCCAGAAAAGGCGTCCGCTACGACGGCTGTCAATAGAGAGTGGGGGCTACCATTCGAGCGGAATCGTGTAGGCGAGGCTGACCGTGATGACGTCGTGTCGGAGGGGAGGAGGCGTTTGGGTGAGCGGGGAGGGATCGCGAAATTCCTCCAGCGTCTGGCTGGGAGGACGGGCGGCTTGCGTGAAGACGGATCGGAAGCCCAAATTGTACCGAAGTTCGATGCCAACCCGGCCCGTTGCCCCGATCGGGTAGCTCACGCCCACGCCAATGAGGCCCCCGATGTCCCATTCCCGCACGAGATTCTGTGCCTGCAGATCAATCTCTTCCCGAAACGTGATTTTCCTGCCGTTGATGTTTCGGCGTGCCGCTCCGCCCAGCAATCGTTCCAGCGTGATTCCAGCCAGAGCGTGAAGGCGTAGCGGGCCGGGAAGCGCAATGTCACGCCGGCCCAGGACCTGTCCCTGCAGATACGAGAGCTGGTATCGCTCCGCTCTGTAGCTGATCGGCTTGAGGTGGGAGAAGTGTCCTCCCTTTCGGACGTAGAGGAGCTCCCCCTGGAGCCCAAACTGATTTGCCAGCGGGACGATTGCGTACATGCCTCCGTGCAGGTCCATCCGCACGTTGGTGTTGGTCTCAGTCTTCTCCTCGGTGCGGGCGAAGGGGATGGGACTGTCGCTGAGGAAGCCGAAGGTGGGACCGGTGCGGACCCCGATGCGCACCGGCTGGCCCACGGTCGGAGCCGCTAGAAGGGAGAGCAGCATCGCGCACATGACGACCCGTCCGGTGCGGGCAATAAGGGGGAGGGATCCCTTCATGGGCAGCTGGGACCGATGAAAAGAGGCGTTCGATCTTCAACGAACGGGGGACCGCATTGGTGCATGCAAAAACAACGCGAAGGCGGAGCGTCCGCGCGTTGAGATTCGTTGTTGCTCGAACGACGAAAACCCGACGGCGACGTTCTGTGGACCTCACGTCGTCGCTGTCCCTTAGCGTTCCCGACCGTTGTCCTTTCGTTCTCGTTCTGTGTTGGCTCCATGTCCTTTTCCCTCGACGACCTCTACGACCTCCTTGACCTCGAATACATCGAGCACAATATTTTTCGGGGCCAGAGCATCGACATTGGGTCGGGGACGGTGTTTGGGGGACAGGCCCTCGCGCAATCGCTCGTCGCCGCCCAGCGCACGGTCGACGACGACCGGGTCTGCCACTCGATGCACGGCTACTTCATTCTGCCCGGGGACGTCGATGCACCCATCGTCTACGAGGTCGACCGTCTGCGCGACGGCAACAGCTTTACGACGCGCCGCATCGTGGCCATCCAGCACGGGCG
>CAZTDC010000306.1:0-4437 GCA_964612165.1 uncultured Salinivenus sp. | reverse complement strand
AGCCGGGACCGGCCGCCAGGCATCGAGAAGGCTCGTTGCATCATCATTGCCCCGAAGGCTTCTTTCTCGAAGTGGCTGACCAGCGAGGGAGAAGCCTACGGCCCGATGGGCTTTGGCACCGTTTACGGCGACCTCCGCGTGCTGAAAGCGTCGCTTCAGGCGCTTCAGAGCGAAGATCGCCTTCAGGTGCCGGAAGGGTGCCGCGAGCTCGTCGAGAGGTCTGTGCACCCAGATAGGCTGGGGCGCGTCACGCCACCTGAAGAGCAGTGGGAAAAACACAAGAGCAAGGTGCTCGGTGAAAAGAGAAAGCAGAAGTCCCGATCTAAGCGAGCCGTACTCGACTGGTCGGTTCCGTATTCGGAGATGGCCTTCAGCAACGAAGAGGTGCGAAGCCGCCTGGGTGAGCTTCCTTTTACTGTGGAGCTGGAGGCGACCACGCCGTTTGCCAACGAGATCTCCGAGCTGAGCCTTCCGGCATGGATGCTTGAAGACGAGGATGGAAGCCGGCTCAACCCAGACCCGGGCGACGCGAAGGTCACCGAGCAGGCAGGCGACCACTTCCGATTCCGAGTGCTAAACAAACGGTACGTGTATGACAAGCACGGATTCAGAGAAGACGGTCCTTGACCCTGCGTTTGTGGTAAACGGCCGAGAGCGGAGCCTCCCGTGGATTCTCCACGCCTTGGAAGACGGGCGGCGGGTGCGGTTCGACCACCTGCAGGCGCACCAGGAGCATGCCTGGCACCTCTTCCTGGTGCGGACTGCCGCGATGCTCGGTCCCACCGACAACTGGGACGAGCGCCTCCGGGCCGAGGGTGACATCTGGAAAATCTACCCTGAGCCTGGAGAGTGCGGGTTTTTCCAGCCGGAGGGCGACATCGAAAAGGGTGGCTACGACCGGCTCGACTACGTCGAGCAGAAAGACATCATCAAAGTCAGCGGCACCAACCACCGGCGCAAGACCCACGATCCCTCCGATCTGGACTACTGGCTTTACGCCCTGGTGTCGTCTCAGACGGCAAATCGGATGAACGGAGCGTTTCACCGGCCATGCCTGCGGGTCTCCGGTACGTTCGGGGACCGGGCATACGTCTCGAAGGTAAGCGGCCTGAGTTGGCCGGAGCGCTTCGCCTCCGATGTCGGTCTCGCTCGGTCTAAATGCGGGTCTTCGTCGGGCATCCGCTTTTTGTGGACTGAGGTTTTCCAAGGCCGGGAGATAGACCCGGAGGACTGCCACCCGCTCATGGTAGACTGCTCCCGCAAGCAGCGCATGAGGGGTGGGCGCATGTACTTCAATCCGTCCTGGGACTGGCCGCTGTCGGTAGGTTCGGATGAGCTGTCTGTGGAGGCCGCAGACCTTTGGCAGCCGGTGGATGAAAACGCCGGCGACATCAAAAACACGCAGAGCTCCGGGTTTACCTACGAATTGGTCCGTGATTACCTGGCAGGGGAGGACTATCACATCCCCGCGCTTCACGACCAGAAAATTCAGGGATCGGTGTACTTTATTGCCCAAACAGTAGCAGGGCGTCTGAACGACACCGGCTCGGCAGGCGTGCACCGCCGGGTCGTCGAGATTCCCTCCGACGAAAAAGTACTTTTCTCTGAGGATTTTGGCCGCCGCTCGCAGGAGTACGTGGATCGGGCCGCTGAAGTCACAAGCGCGTTCACGTCTGCCGCCGGCGCGTTTTTCGACGGAGAGTTTTCCGGCCGCGCCACCCAGCACTTCGAACGGCTGGAGGAGTCGATCGACCAGGCGTTTTTCCCTCACTTGTTTGAGCACTTCGGTGAGGAAGGGGCGGCCCGGAAGTGGAAGTCCCATGTCCGATCGGTCGCGTCAGGTCTCCTCGACGAGATGATCCAGACCGGGACCGACTGGGAGGCGCGTGCAAGAGCGAAAAACATCTTCGGCAGAATGGCATCGTAGGAATAGCACCGTACCTACAGATTTGATAATCATGGATTTAAACTGGTTAGACGACCAGGTCGGCCAGCTTCCTGAAGGGGAGCGCGCGAAGCTTCGCCGGAACCAGCGGGGAGAGGGCTTCTGGAAGATCGCTGCCCGGGCAGGTGCAGAGCCCCACGAGGAGCCGCGGCTGGAGCTTCTCTGCTACGCGGTGGCGCTTCTCGGGCAGGGCTCACAGGACTTCGGAGCGGCCCTCTTCGAGGCCGGCTATTCGAAAACGCGGCTGAACCGCCTGTTGGAGACCAAAGACCCAGAGACGGAGGGCCGCAAGGCAATAAACTTTCTGGCCGCCCAGGACAAGCCTGCCGACTGGACAGAGCTGACGGACCTGCTTCGCTACCAGAACGACCGCGCAAGAGAGTCGATCGCGCGCTCGTATTACTTTGCACAATACAAAGATGAAGACGAATGAGCACCTTTGTTCAAATCCACACGCTCACGTCTCACCCCGCCTCGCTTCTGAACCGGGGTGAAGACGGGCTGGCTAAGACGATGCCCTTCGGCGGCCGGACCCGGACGCGCATCTCCTCCCAATGCCTGAAGTACACCTGGCGCACGCACCAGGGCCCGGGCAGCCTCCGGAAGATCGACGAGACCGAGATGTCAGTCCGGTCTCAGCAGACCTTCTACCACCGCGTGGCAAAGCCGCTCATCGAAGGACACGAGGCCGACGGGAACGGGGAGGAAGAAGGGCTCGACCCGAAGCTGGTGTATCCGGCCACCCGCAACCTTCAAGTCGACCTTCTCGGCGAGGATCTCGATGACGACAGCTTCAGCGTCGAGGACGCTGTCGAGGCCGCCGAGGAGGAAAACACCGAGTACCTGCATGTCAACCAAGTCGTGGTTTTCGGCCCGCCGGAGCTGAGGTTCATGCGGTCGGCCGTCCGGGAGGAGGTCGAGGCGCTAAGCAAAAGCCCGGAAGAGCTCGAAAGCAGCGATTTTCGGGATTACACCACAGGGGAGATGGCCGAGAGCATCGATGCAGTTGCGCCGGCCGGGCTGGACGCCGCGATGTTCGGCCGGATGAGCACCGACGAAAGCGGGGATGCTCAGGTCGATGGCGCAGTGCACGTCAAGCACGCCCTGACCGTACACCCGCACCAGCGGGAGAGCGACTACTTTATCACCGCCGATGACTTTCGGAGCCAGGGCGGCGGCCACCTCAACTCCAAGAGCCTCACCAGCGGCCTCTACTACACAAACGTTGTCGTAGACCGCGACGGCCTCGTGGACAACCTGAGCGGGCGCGAAGACATCGCAAGCGAGCTTATCGGGCGCCTCATCAAAGTCGCCGCAACCGTCACGCCCGGCGCCAAGAAAAGCTCGACGGCGCCGTACAGCCATGCGGAGCTGCTTTTGGTCGAGCGCGGAGAGAAGCAGCCCCGCACGCTGGCCAACGCGTTTCGGGAGGCCCTGCCCCCGGAGGCAGGCGTCCAGCAGGCCCAAGAGCGACTGGAGGACTACCTGTCTGGAATGGATTCGATGTACGGGCGGCCGGAGGAGCGCTACGTGAGCGGCACCCAGCTTCCAGACCCTGTCCCGGATGCCTTCGGCACCCGCAAGACACTGGACCAGATCCAAGATCAGGTATGATCAGACTTGTCTTCGACGCCCCGCTTATGAGCTTCGGCGGCCCGGTGGCATCAGACCGGGTCGGATCGACGTTCCACTTCCCGCCGAAGTCGATGCTCACCGGGCTGCTCGGGGCGGCCCTCGGCTACAGGCGCTCCGAGCACGAGAAGCTGCAAGAGCTGCAGGAGGGCTTTACCTACGGGGTGAGAGAGGACCGGCGAGGGGAGGTGATCGAAGACTTCCAGACCGCGGATTTCAACAGCGACTGGATGACCGGCTACTGGGAAGGCGGGCGGTACGTCACCGGCGAAGAGGCCCGTGGCCGCTACGGCTCCAGCTCGGAGAACCGCTCGATCCTCGACCGCAAGTACATTGCCGACGCGGCCTACACGGTGGTATTGAAGCCAAAGAGCCTCCCTGAAGAGAAGCTTCTCGGGGCGCTTCGCCGCCCGAAATGGCCAGTGTATATCGGCCGCAAGAGCTGTGGGGCAGGCTTCCTGCGCCCTGAGCAGGTCGGGCACGACACGGTGCGAGAGGCCCTCGAGGACGTTGCCAGCCTGAAGCTTCAGCACCCCCGCCCAGATCAGACCCAGCTTCGGATCTGGATCGAAGGCCGGGGATCCCGCTCAATCCAAGGGCTGAGGGACTGGACATCTCGGATCCACGCCGGCAAGCAGTGGTTGGAGGAGGAGACAATCGAGGACCCGCCCTCCGAAGACCCGTCATCATGACACCCTGCCTGCCATTTTGAAGCAGGGTTAGCCCCGCATACGCGGGGATGTACCTTCAACAGAGTAAGCCACGCCTGCCGACCAAAAGTTAGCCCCGCATACGCGGGGATGTACCTCGAAATCCAAATCGGCGTCACGGGGTCATATAGTTAGCCCCGCATACGCGGG
>CAZTDC010000305.1:1703-4442 GCA_964612165.1 uncultured Salinivenus sp. | reverse complement strand
CGGAGACGGCGAGACAAGGACATGGGAAGCAGGCGGACGTGCTCCTCAGAAAAGAGAGTCGTCTTCGTACTTCATAACGAACGAAGCCCCCAATAGTTACGGCGCTCAATCAGCAGACTTCCCGGGAAGAAGGTTATCAAACTCGTACGGCTCCACCTCGCGCCCGGCGTAGGCGTCCCAGTCGTTGGTGCCGTGGCATTCGAGCGCCACAAACTCGTCGCCCTTCTGATACACCCAGTAGTGGGTGAGTCCGCTCTCGGAGACGGAACTGGCCGCTTCCGGCATGGAGGCACCGACGAAGTAGTACGCCCCAATTACCACTAGCATCCCGAAGCAGGGGACGACCGTATTGCTCAACAGAAAGATCGCGACGACCCCAAGGCGAACGAAGGTGGACGGCCAGTCCATGTACCTGCCAAGGCCGCCGCACACCCCCATTAACATGCTGTCGTGCTCCGACCGCGCCAACTCCCCCTCGGCGACCGTCCGCTCCACGTCGACACGGGCGTCCTCCTCGGCGAGGACGTACTCCTCGTCCTGATATACGATCGTGCTGGGCGCATCCGACTCGCGGATGGCCGTAAGAAAGGGTTCGTCGCGGTGCCCGTGGTAGTCTTGAACGGAAATTTCGCTGATCTTGACGGGCTCCGAGAGCAGGAAGACATCCCCATCGTCGTATTCGTGCTCCAGAAATCGCACGTCAGTCCCGCTTTCCAGCGTCCACACGTCGGCCGGCCAGCCCGCATCGCTGTAGGTGTCGTAGGCCGTCACCTCCCAGGTCTGCATGTCGTAGTCGAGCATCGAGCCCTCGCGAAGCTGGGCGAGGTCGTCGGAAAGACCCATGGGCCGCAAAGAAGCGATCGAACGAGAGACGCAAAAATTACGGGACGAGGGTGCGTCCGTCTTCAATATGCAAAGGGGCAACGCGAATGTCCACAATCCCTTCCCTTTCGAGCAATCACTCGTCGGATCCGGGGAGCACATTGTCAAACTCATGCGGCTCTACTTCGTGGCCCGCATACGCGTCCCAGTCGTTGTATCCGTAGCACTCGAGCGCCACGAATTCGTCGCCCTTCTCGTACACCCAGTAGTGCGTACGCTTGTCTTCGGATGCACGAACCTCCTGGGGTTCTTTCGGAGATTCCACCGGTGTAGTAAGCCCAATCAGAACGTAGATGATGATGGCCAGAAATGAGAGCACGAAGAAAAAAACCGCAATCGCCGCCAGACGGACCAGAGTAGAGGACACGCCCTTATGCTCGGCATAACCGCCACAGACTCCCATCAGCATCCAGTCGTCGGCCGACCGCTTCCATCCCTCATCGGAGTCCATTTCACGGCGGGCGCCCTCCGTCTTTTTCGTGACGCCCTCGACCGCATCAACCCGGGCATCGATCTCGGTCACAGCGTACTCCTCGTCCTCATACAGAATCGTCTTGGGCGTGCGGCCCTGTCCGAATGAGCGAATGGCTGCGAGGAAGGGTTCTTCCTTCCCGCCCTTTTGGACATTCTCAATGGCAATTTCGCTGATCCGAGCCGGCTCGTAGAGCCGAAACACGTCGCCCTCGTCGTGCTCGTGCTCCAGATACCGCACGTCGGTCCCGTTCTTCAGCGTCCACACGTCGGCGGGCGAGTCCGCATCGCTGTGGGTTTGGTACTCCGTCACCGTCCAGGTCTGCATGTCATAGTCCAGCATCCAGCCCTCATGGAGCTGCGTCAGTTCGTCAACAGTCCCCATGGCCGTGTATCGGAGCTGTGAAACGGAAATCCCGGTGAGTATGCGAAGCCGGTCGCAAATGCCCGAACGGTCGTCGACCGCCAAACTTGGAGACGATGATCAGTCGGCGGAGCGGGGCAGAATGTTATCGAACTCAAACGGCTCCACCTCCCGCCCGTCGTACACGTTCCAGTCGCTGGAGCCGTAGCGTTCGACGGCCACGAATCCCTCGTCGCCCTCGTAGACCCAGTAGTGAAGGTCATTCGTTCGGTCGTCGACGGTGCGCGTGGCCGATCCCTCTTCGGCCAGCACGTAGTCGTCTCCCTGGTACGTGATCGTGTGGGGCGGTTCTTGCTCTCGCACCAGCGCCCGGAAGGGCTCCCCATTCGCCGTCACGTCGGTAATCTCGGCCGGCTCCGAAAGGAGAAAGACGTCGCCGTCGTCGTACTCGTACTCCAGAAAGAGCAAATCATCGCCAGTCTCCAGGGTCCACTCGTCGGCGGGCCAGCCCTCATAGTCATACTTCGCGTGCTTGGTCACCTCCCAGGTTCGCATCTCATAGTCGAGCATGTAGCCTTCGCGGAGTTGGTCGAGGGACGGATCGTCGACCGGCTCATCGTCCGACGAGTTGTCGTCGCCGCCAAAGAGGGAATCCAAGAAGCCCATGGGTGGTGTGGAGTGCGTGGCGCAGAGCTGTCGAAAAGGGATGAACGGCGCGTGAAGTCGAATTCGCCCCGGGCCGCTCAGTTCCAGTACTGCCAGCCCTCCAGGTAGACGTCCAGCACCCGGGGCTGGTCGAGGGTCGACGGGCGGAGGGAACCGGGGGACTGGAGGTCTTTCGGAAACTGAAAGAGCCCGGGCACGATGCGTCCGTTCAGGAAGCGCGTCTCGACCGTCGGCTCGGCCGTACTCGGATGAAGCGGGCGCTCGGCCGCGAGAATGAAGCCCCACTCCCCAAACGAGGGCACGTTGACGTGAAACGGATACGTGTGGCTGAAGTCCGCCGCCCGAAGGGTCTCGTG
>CAZTDC010000305.1:0-1603 GCA_964612165.1 uncultured Salinivenus sp. | reverse complement strand
GGGCTGTGCAGACTCCGCTCGTTGAGCCGCGTGAGGGGCGGATACGTTCGCCCGATCTCGAACATCTTCGGATCGAGGTCGACGATGGTCACCTGCTCGACCGTCTCGTACTTGAGCACCTCGCGCGCCGCGAGTCCATCCCCGCCGCCGAGCACGAGCACCCGGCGCGGCTGCCGCACCTGGCTCATGGGGACGTGCACGATCGGCTCGTGGTAGCGGGGCTCGTCGAGCGACGAAAACTGGAGGTTGCCGTCGAGGAAGAGGCGCAGGTCCTCCTTCCACCGGGTCATCACAATTTTCTGGTACGGGGTCTGCTCCCGGTAAACGACGCGGTCCTCGTAGACCTTGTCGCTCCACCGGTCCATGAGCGCCCCTGACGCCGCCAGAAGCCCGGCGAGTACGAGCGCAGCGACCACCGACAGGGCGTACCCCTGCCGCTGCGACCGCCGATCCAGCAGGTCCCGGAACCACCACACGTTCACAACCCCAATCACGAGGTTACACAGGCCCAGGGTGAGCGAGGCCCGAAACGTGCCCAGCACCGGCAGCAGGACGAACGGAAACGCGAGCGTCGCCAGAAGCGCCCCCAGATAGTCAAACGACAGAATGTTGGCGAGATTGACGTCGAGGGACTCCTCCCGGTCCATGATCCGAGTGAGGAGCGGAATCTCCAGCCCCGTCAGCGCCCCGATGATCATGATGAGGCCCACCACCACCGGCCAGAAGACGGCGCCGTAGGCATAGGTGAGATACAGAATCGGCACCGCCAGCCCGCCCACGAGCCCCAGCAGGATCTCGACGGCCACGAACGAGCGCAACAGCTTCGTTTTGATGAGGCGCGAGACGTAGGACCCCAATCCCATCGACGCGAGGTACAACCCGATGGTGATCGAGAACTGTTGGACGCTGTCCCCGAGAAAGTACGACGCCGTGGTGCTGATGAGCAGCTCGTACACGAGAGAACACAGCCCGGCCACAAAGACCGAAAAGATAATCACCCGCTTGTTGCTCAGCACGCCTCGCATTCAGCCCCTCTGTACATATTCATCTGCCAGTTCCATCCCTATCGGCCCCTCTCTTCTCTACCAAGGACAGCAAGCAATCGACGTCCCCGTGTTGGGGTCCCTCTGCCCCCTGGTTCAATGAAACCAATCCGTCCCCATCCGCATCGAGCGCAGCGTGCGCCTGCTGATGTATCCGTCAGAACCAGTTGCACGGTCCCCTCTACGGTGAGGCCCGTACCAACCCGTCCGATCAGTTTTGCAGGGTCGCAATAGTGCCCCAAAGACGTGAACAAAGCCACACAATCCCCCTCACTGCAGGTAAACGAGGGACCAACCACGAGCTCGACCCTGCCCCCGTTCAGACCCTCACTCAACCACAGGCGCCCCTAACACAAAACGCTCACCCCACAACCCAAAAACACGCAACGCAGAACGCGGAACACCCAACGAACCCTATTTTCCACCCCGAATGCCCCCGCCCCGCTGCGAACCGGCGCGCACACTCCGCCGCGAGTAGACGTCCACGTCGTCATCGTGATGCAGCACGCGAGGCGGCCGCGTCTGCCGGTCGGACGAGGACGTGGCCCCGTCGGGCTGCC
>CAZTDC010000304.1:0-4449 GCA_964612165.1 uncultured Salinivenus sp. | reverse complement strand
ACCGCATGGTCGTTGCGGTTGCGCAGGCGGAGCACGAGCCCATTGTTCTCAGTGTCGGCCTCCCCGTACAAAATATAGGAGAACTGGATGCCCTCCTGCTCCACGATTTTGGTCCAGGCCTTCTCGCGCAGGAGCTGCGTCGAGTCGGCTGGGGCGGAGGTTGAGTCCTGTCCCTGCACAGTCCCGGCCAGAAAAACAAGGACCGTAGCAAGAAGCCCCCAGCGGCGTAGCATTTTGGGTAGAGTCAGTGCACAGGTCTGTGGGGGATGTCCAATGCCGCTTCTCCTCGAAAGATGCACTCGTGACCGTGGGAATCCGGAATTTTTCCCACCAGTCTTTCAGATATCGCGAAATCAACGGAGATCTCCTTCTGTCTCTTCGATCGAAAGATACCTCAACTGAGCATATCACAAACAAGACCAATTCCTCTGGGTCGATCTTCTCCGGTGGATATCCGAAGGAGTTGGGACCAGATCACTACACCAGCGCCACGGCGATGGCTGATGCGACGACGATGAGGGCCAATCCCGGCACCACAGCCCGCCGCAGCCCCCGGGTACCCGTGGCCGCGACGATCCCTCCCTTCAGTACCGTGTTCGCAGCCCCCGCAATAATGATGGCGCGCGTCGCCGTCTCCGCTCCCAGTTCCCCCTTCTGGTTCAGCTGCGCCATCGAAAGCGTGATCGCATCTACATCCGCCAGTCCGGCGACGAGACTCGATAGGTACACCCCGGCGTCGCCAAAGTACGACTGCGCCCAGTTGGACAGGACAAGAATGACGGCATACAGAACGCCAAATGTGATCGCCGGGACCAGACGAAAGGGATTGCGTACAGTCTGGGGCTCCTCCTGCTCCTTCGACGGCTGGACGAAGTAGAGGTACATGCAGTACGAAAGGCTGGCCAGGCAAACTCCCACGATTGGCGCCCAAACGATGGTGAGAAGGGGGGGATGTACCACGCCCACCTCCACAATCACCCGGACGTACATAATGGCCCAGGCGAGCAGCACAGCCAGGGCGAAAGGGCGATCCAGTCCCTCGGTGTCCCGGCTCCGTTCAGCAACACTGAGCGTGACGGCAGTGCTCGACGCGAGCCCCCCTAAGATGCCGGTCAGTCCCACGCCTCGGCGAGGGCCAACAACCTGAATGAGGACGTACCCCAGAAAGCTGATGCCGGAAATTAGTACCACCATCAGCCAGACGTTGTAGGGCACCAGCACGTCGAATGGCGCCGGGCCGTACCCCTCTTGCGGAAGCAAGGGCAGCACGATAACGGTGATGACCGCAAACTTCAGCGTGGCAAATACATCCTCGCTATCGATCTGGCGGGCAAACGTGTGCGTTTGCACCTTCAGGGAAAGCAACACCGCTGTTCCGACTCCGAGGGCCGCCGCGAGACGGAGATATCCCCAGAAGCAGAGGGCGCCCGTGAAAAAGGCAACCAACGCAGCCATTTCCGTTGTTAAGCCCATCTCCCGCTCTCGAGCCTGCCAGAAATGTCCGACACTAAGCAAAAGCCCCACTGCAATAACGGTCATTGCGAACGGCCACGCCTCGCCCAGTTCACTTGCGCCTAGGGCCGAGGCCGCCCCTAAAAGCGCAATGATGGGAAACGTTCGCGCGCCCGCCATGAGCTCCCCGTCCTCCTCCACCCGCTTACGATACGCGTACTCGCGTTGAAGGCCCATAAAGAACCCCAGGACGACTGCGACCCCAAATCGATAAAAAAGCTGAATACGTTCGGGCTCCATCATAGGCCGCTAACCGACGTGAGAGAATCAGACATCCACCATCCCCTTGCCACGGGTGTAATGTCCCAAGCAGGCGACCGAACGAGCCACCGGGTCCACTCGATCCGCCCCTCTTTCTCGACCATCCGCGATCCATCCGCGCCAGTCGTACACCACGTAGCCCACGTATTCTCGAATGGCCGCCGTGCTTCCGGACAAGGCTTTTGAGTCCGGCAGCACGTCGAGAAGGGTTCTACTTTTTTCGACGACCCGATAGTCCGTGGCCGCAGGAACGACCTCCACCCCCGCCTGCCGAAAGGTGGCGAGTGCACGTCGCATGTGCAAGGCTGAGGTGACGAGGAGCACCCGCTCGATGTTGCGATTCGAGGCGAGGTTAGCCGTAAAGCGGGCGTTCTCGTACGTATTTGCACTCGAGGATTCCAGCAGAATCGAGTCGGGGGGTACGCCCCAGCTCGTGAGGAGGCGCTTCATGTCGGTCGCCTCTCGGAACCGCTGATCGTTCCAGGGCAGCGTTCCGCCACTTGCCACGACGAGAGGTGCCTTGCCCGCCCGGTAGAGTCGGGCTGCGTGCCACACCCGATCCGACGCGCCGTGGAGGTCGGGATACACCCGTGGTGGGCGCGGCGCCCCCACGGCCCCACCGAGCACGACAATCGCGTCCGCCGTTGGCGCAGCTTCGACCGAATCCGGTGGATAGCGCGATTCGAGCGTGCCCCGCACCCAGTCAGAAAAGACCGGCGTCGCGGGGATCCAGATGACGAGAACTCCGATCCCTACGACGGCAAGCCCAACGTGCTGCCACCAGTAGGAAGCCGCGCCCCCTGCCACCACCAGGAGAAGCCCCAGCGATAGCGGATGGATAAACAGACTCAGCACTTTCGACAGAAACAGCGACACGGCCTGATCAGGACGATTCCGCGGGAAGAACGCGATTCAAGAGTCCTACTCCTCCGTCCAGTGCTCCAGCAACGGGCCGTCGGCGCCGTACAGCGGATCGGTTGAGGGCAAAGCCACCTGTTCGATGTTGCGGTCAGCCGCAGGACGATCCCCAGGATCTCCCCGCTTCAGATCCCAGTCTTGACCGTTGGGGTACGCGCCCACAACCTGAAAATCGCGGTCCGCTCCAAGATTTTTGTGCGCCACGCCCGCAGGCAGCACGAGCACGTCTCCAGTCCCCACGTCCAGTTTCCACCCGTCCGGCCCGCCGAGCTGCACGGTCGCCGAGCCGCCCGTCACACCCAGCGCCTCGTGTGCCGTGCTATGGTAGTGATGGTACGAGAAGATGCCGTTCCGCCAGGCCCCGGTCCAGCCATTCGTACGAAAGACCCGCTCGACAGTCCGCGCCAATGAACGGACGGAGCGTCGCACCGCCTGCTCGTAGACCAGAACCGGCAAGACTCCGTTGTTGGGATAGGTGCCATCGTCCCTCAGCGTGCGGACATGCAGATTCGGCTCTTGTAGTGCGTCGGCACCGTCGTCAGGCATCGACACGTCCATCGGGATCAGACTGAAGCAGATTCTACACACCGAACAGCTGTTCCTACTTCCCCAACTTAAGACCCGTCAACCGCCCCCAAAACCTGACGGGCCGTTCGAACCACATTCTCGGCCGTAAAGCCAAATTTCTCCATGTTTGTCCCGCCGGGTGCCGACGCCCCAAACTGATCAATGCCAATGGTTTCCCCTCCCGGTCCCACGTACTGCTCCCAGCCCTGCCGGGCCCCCGCCTCAATGGCTACTCGGGCAGACACGGACGGCGGAAGCACCTCGTCGCGATACGACACCGGCTGCTCGTCAAAAAGCTCCCACGAGGGCATGCTAACGACTCGCACGTTCAGGCCCTCCTCCGCCCGAAGCGTCTTGGCGCCCTCCACGGCGTGCTGCACCTCACTGCCCGTCCCCATGAGTATGACGTCGGGCGTCCCCTCGTCGTCGGAAAGCACGTAGGCCCCCCGATGCAACCCAGCGGCCTCCGAGAGCTGATTGCGGTCGAGCACCGGTACGCCCTGACGGGTCAGCACGAGCACCGTCGGTCCCTCCGTACGGGAGAGTGCGGACCGCCAACTCTGCACGACCTCAGGTCCATCGGCGGGACGGATGACCGTCACATTCGGGGTGGCCCGCAGCATCGCCAGGTGCTCGATGGGCTGGTGCGTGGGACCGTCTTCTCCGAGTCCAATGGAGTCGTGGGTCATCACAAACGTCACCGGAATCTTTGAAAGCGCGGCCAGCCGAAGGGAGGGGCGCAGATAATCCGTAAAGATGAGGAAGGTGCCCACGTACGGCCGCACGCCGCCGTGCAGAGCCATCCCGTTGGCCGCCCCCGCCATCGCGTGCTCGCGAACGCCGAAGTGGAAATACGCCCCAGACGGATTGTCGGCCTGGTGGGGGGAACGTCCCTTCACGTCCGTACGGTTTGAACCTGTTAGATCGGCCGATCCCCCAATCAAGTAGCCGTCCGTGGCAGGAGCAAGGCAATCGAGCGTGTCCCCGCTCGCATCCCGAGTGGAGACCGTTGCATCGGGCTCGTAGGTCGGCACATCGTCGTCCCAGTCGTCCGGCAGCTCGCCCCTCATCCACCGCTCGAACCGCGCGGCGTGCTCCGGATGCGTCTCCGCGTATGTTTCTTTCAGCTCTTCCCACTCCCTCTGTCGTTCCGCACCCTCGTCGAGCGCCGAGCGCATGTGATCGTACACC
>CAZTDC010000303.1:0-4452 GCA_964612165.1 uncultured Salinivenus sp. | reverse complement strand
TGTGGTGGTAGGTGTCGTGCCCCACCTCCTCCAGGTCGTTGTGCTTGCCCGAGACCCGCAGGCACTTCTGCGTGTCCACTGCCCGGGTGTACGGCCGCTGTCCCGTCCCGAGAAAGACGTCCTTGAACTGATTCATCCCCGCGTTCGTGAAGAGGAGGGTGCTGTCCCCCTCCGGCACGAGCGAGGCACTGGGGACAATCTCGTGGCCCTTCTCTTCAAAGAACGCCAGAAACTCGTTTCGAATTTCTTCGGAGGTGCGGTCGGTGTCGACGTCGGCTTGTAGGTGTCGGTCCATCAGAAAGAGTTGAGTCGGTGTCAGGTCGTACAGTTCAGTCTATAACGATCGGCTGAGCCAGAGCGGCAGGCGGTGAACACTGCCAACGAGTTTACGGGTTAACGGGCCGAAGATTCCGCCGTACGTTCTCATGACTTCTGCGCACTGGGCGTCCCGGGGGACACAAACCGGTTTCCCTCGATAAAGAACCGCCATTGGCGCTCCACGCCCTTCGAGATGCCAATGCGGGATGATGTGGCGACGGTCTCTTGGTCGGAACGTTCGTCCAGGACAAAATACAACGGCGGCGCGGTGAGATCGGCACGATGGAAGGCATCATCCACGTCGAATGCCTCGGTGAGCTTGCCCGGGCCATTGGTGAGATCGCGGTCCCGGCGGTCGCCGCGCCGCGTCCGCATATTCTCGATGCCCTCTACCGGCTCCAATGCCCGAATCAGCACCGCGCCGCCCGTCCCCTCCGGCTCCGTCACCACATTCAGCAGCCAGTGCACTCCATAGCACAGGTAGACGTATCCCAGACCCGGCGACAAAAACAAATCGGCCCCACGCCCCTCCTCCCGAACCGAGCCCGTCTCCGCATCGTACAGGTTCCATCCGTGAAAGGCAGGATCATCCTGCGTGTAGGCCTCCGTCTCCACGATGCGCCCGACGAGACGGCCGCCTTGAGGACGCTCCCGAATCAGCCGTGCCCCAACGAGCGCTTGCGCAACGGTGAGGCTCTTCTGCCGAAAAAAGTCGGTCGTGCAGGGATCCATAGCGTCGTTCACGAATGATAGAGGGCACGCGTCGATCCTATATTGCCCGTATAATTTCCCGTTTCGATCCGTCCCGATTCAGCATGCCCAACTCGGCTCCTCCGCGTGAAGCGGTGTCGGTCCTGACTCAGAACTTTCTCGTCGACGTCCCCTGCTCCCTTTCCGTCGACGTGCCCAGTGCGCACGTTCGCCTGCGTCCTGAGTCCGCGTCCGAGCAGGTCAATGCCGAAATCTCCATGACCGGCTGCCCGCCGGACGAGGCAGAAGAGCTTTCGGAGCGGATGGGCCTGGAGGCCTACAAGCGGAAAAACACCGTCTCAGTGATCACGAACAGCAACCGGTCGGGGGCAGAGTGGTGGCGATGGATTCGTACGTTCGACGCCCAGCTTCACGTCGACCTCCGTCTCCCCTCCCGCCTCGAAACCACGATTCGAGCCTCCGGCGGCGCCGTGGATCTGGCAAATTTGCAGGGTCACTTCGACGTGCAGATCATGGGCGGAGCCTGCCAGGTCAAAAATGTTGGCGGCACCCTCGACGTCCGCGCCGAAAGCAGCGACGTCTCAATACAAGATTTCTCCGGGGAAGAAGTCCTCGCCCGAGTGGACGTGGGCTCGCTCTCGCTGGAAAACGTCGAAGCTGATTCGGTGACCGTCCGTGGTGTCGCTGCGCCACTGACCCTCACGTCGGTGACTGGCCACGCTCAAGTGACGGCCAAGAGCGCGCCGGTCGAGCTTCAGTCCGTGCCGGGTCCCTGTCAGGCCCATGTAGACGGCGGCGCCCTTACCTACGACGGAACGCCAACCGATGAGGTAGAGCTAGTAGTCGTCGGCACAACCCTCGACGCCTACCTGCCCGCTTCTCACGGCGCCGACCTCCACGCGTCTGGTCCCCGCCTTAGCCTCGCCGACGAGTTCCCGTTCGACGGCGAGCGAACGCCGACCGAAATCGAGGGCACCCTCAACGGCGGCGGCCCCTCCCTTACCCTGACAGCGTCCGGCGGGAGCGTGAATTGCCAGCCGTCGTAGCGGAGCGGCTCAGTTTGTGCGCTCAATGTCGAGCGCCATCCCCCCGCCCGTGCCGTGACAGATAGCCGCAAGGCCGCGCTCCCCCCCGTGCTGCCGGAGGGCGTGGAGCAGCGTAACTGTGATCCGCGTGCCCGACGCTCCAATCGGGTGCCCCAGGGCGATGGCCCCGCCGTGCACGTTCAACTGGTCGTAGGGCACACCGAGCTCGCGGTGGAAAAGGATGTTGTTGAGGGCAAAGGCCTCGTTGTTCTCGAAGAGGTCGTAGTCGTCCACGTCCGTTCCCGTCTCGTCGAGGACCTCCCGAACGGCAGGAATGGGCGCCTCCGGAAAGCGCCACGACGCACCGGCCGACCACTTGCCGGACCCGACCCGGGCAAGTGGAGTCAGCCCGTGCGCCTCGATCGCATCCTCGCTGGCCAAGACGACCGCAGCGGCCCCGTCGGAAATCTGACTGCTGTTGCCGGCGGTCAGCACGCCGTCACTGCGGAACGCCGGATTCAAGTTCGACAGTCCCTCCGCCGTCGTGCCCGGGCGGATGCCCTCGTCGGCCTCCAGCGTTTCGGTGCCTTTGCGCGTGCTGTATTCAAGTGGGGTGATTTCATCGTCGAAGTGGCCATTCTCAGTGGCTTCGGCGGCCCGTTGCTGGGACGTCGCGGCCACCTCGTCGAGCTCCTCCCGCGTCACCCCGACGTCCTCACAAAGCCGCTCGGTTTGCTCCCCCATTGCGTCTCCACTTATGGGGTCGCTGAGGCCGTCGCGGTGCATGATGTCCTGCATCTCGACGCCCGTTGGGGCCATCGTGTATCCCCACCGCGCACCCGAGTCGACGTAGAAGCCCGCGTCGGACATCGACTCGGTGCCCCCGGCCAGCACAAGATCGGCCTCGCCGGCCTTGATCTTCGTGGCCCCGTTCACAAGAGACATCATGCTGGACGCACAGACCATGTCCACAGCGTAGCCGTCGATCTCCTTCGGGATGCCGGCCTTCAAGGCCGCCTGCCGCGGCACCAGTTGGCCGTGGCCAGCACGGAGCACGTTGCCGAAGATGTAGATGTCAAGGGCCTCGCCGTCCACGTCGGCGCGATCGAGGGCCGCGTCCATGACCGGGGCCGCCAAGTCGACCGGCGAATGGTCCTTCAGGGAGCCGCCGAAGCGACCGATGGGTGAGCGAACGGCACTAGCGATGTAGACGTCACGCATGGGGAAACAGCAGGTTGGTTCAGAGAGACGTGTGGATGCCGGAGCGCAGGCATCGAATCAGTATGCAGAATACCGGAAGCGCTTCCTGAACGCAAGCGAATTTTGCGTTGCCTTCGCGCCCCCTCTCCCCGTTACTCACGAAGCTGCTCTCGGAGCCGACTGGGATCCGTGGTTGGGGCCTCGCAACGGAAGTCGCGGCAGACATAGGCTGCCGCCTGACCGTCGACCGGCGTCTGCGCCTTCGTGAACGGCGCGAGCTCGGTGATCGGGGGGGCGTCCCCGGGAGGCCGGTGCAGCGCAACGGTGAATGGGGCATACGCACTGCGGACCATCTCAATGAGAGCCTGGGTCTCCTCGCTTTTCTCCTCTCCAGTAATCACAACCTCACGGGGCGACCCAAGCGCAAACTGCAGTCCCCCGAGCAGGGCCGTAAAGCCCGTGGGCCGGGAGCGTGCCTGCTTGCCGGCCCACTGACTGAGCGCGTTGGCGCGAGCTTCGAGCTCGGTCCGGCCGGTGAGACGGGCAAGACGTAGCAGGTTTGAGAGCATGATGGAGTTGCCGGAGGGCTTCGCCCCGTCGGACACCTCTTTGGGCCGCACGATCAGCTCTTCCCCATCATCGGCCGTGAGGAAGAAGCCGCCGTCGTCGTCATCCCAGAAGCGCTCGAGGCAGGCGTCGGTGTGGTCGAGGGCAGCCTCGAGCCACCGTTGCTCAAAAGTCGTTTCGTAGAGCTCGATGAGCCCCCACACCAGAAACGCGTAGTCGTCGAGGTGCGCTTGAACACCGGCCTCCCCTTCGCGGTAGCGATGAAGCAGCCGCCCCTCCCCATCCCGCATCGTGTCGAGCAAAAAGTCGGCCGCCTCAACGGCCGCCTCCTCGTAGTCCGAATCGTCAAAGATGCGGGCCGCCGTCGCAAGGGCCGCAATCATCAGCCCGTTCCAGTCCGTTAGAATCTTGTCGTCGAGGCCGGGACGGGGGCGCTTGTCCCGGGCATCTAGAAGCGTCGATCGAGCGTCGTCGAGCGTCGTTCGAAGCGCCTCCTCGTCCATCCCTCGCACCTCAGCCTCCTCGGCCAGCGGGCGATCCAGGTAGAGGACGTTCTTTCCGGTGCGTTCGCCGGTGGCCTCCTCCTGATAGTTGCCCTCCGGCGTCATGTTGTAGAGGTCGATCACGAGCT
>CAZTDC010000302.1:0-4458 GCA_964612165.1 uncultured Salinivenus sp. | reverse complement strand
AATTTGTGTTACAAAATGGAAAACCACCAAGAAGTCAGGCAATTGCAGCTTTACACTTCACTTATTTTGGCTATATTGGGGTTGCTTGAGTAAACCTACTCCCAGTGAACGGACGGGCAATTTGTGAAGTGCGCCAATAGAACGCCCTTGCAGCCGGCCAAGGACCGAACCTGGACCGGACGGCGGGATTGGAGGGGGCTGTGACACAGGATGTCCTCTTCCCCGTCGACCTCTGTGGTCGTTCTCCAGCCACCAGACTGAAACCGACCGACATGCTTTCTTACACGGCGCGAACGTGCGGCCGGCCTCAGCGGCTGACCCAGAAATTGGCGACGTCCAGTCCGCTCTCCCCTCCCGGGAGGGCGCGGGGGCACAGCCCCTGGAGGCGCGTCGGATGGGACGTTTCCGCTGCTGCCCGCCCGCTCGCCGCTGGACACAGACGAACGTAGGTCCTTTCCAGCACGAAGCACGTCTAGTCGACCCTCCTTCCGAACGAGTCGCGCGTCGTCAAGGTGACGACCGATCCACGAGACCGTTTATCAGTGATCTGAATCATGCCTTCTACTCACCAAAGTACCTCTACCATTCAGGACGTAGCCGATCGGGCCGGCGTTTCGGCCGCAACCGTGTCCCGCGTGGTCAACGACACGGGCCAGACGGCCGAGGCCACCCGTGAGCGCGTGCTCGACGCCATCGAGGAACTGGAGTACCGCCCCGATCGCACGGCGAAGTCGCTCGCGCAGGGCGCAACCCGAACGCTTGCCGTGGCCGTGCCCACCTTTACTACGCCCTTCCACAACGAGCTGCTGAAAGGAGTGCGCAGCCGCCTCGAAGACCTCGACGCCGACCTGCTTCTGTGCGACCTGGAATGGGAAGACCCGGAGGCGTCGCTCAGGAGCTTCCTTGAGCGCGGGGTCATGGACGGCCTGCTCGCCGCCGGGCTTCCGGTTGGGAGCGCCGTGGGCGAGGAGCTCCGCACGCTGGGTCGGCCTGTCGTTCTCGTCGGCAGCCAGTGGGACGACCTCGACTCCTTCTACTGGGACGAGACGGGCGGCGCACGGATGGCGACCGAGCACCTGATCGATCAGGGCCACACGCGCATCGGCCTGATCACGACGCATCACGAAAGCCCCATCCGGGACGACCGCATCCGAGGCTACAAGACGGCCCTGCAGAACGCCGGGATTACCCCGCAGGATGGCTGGCTTGCCACGGGCCAAACCGAAAAGCACGCCGGGTTCAGTGAAGAGTCGGGGTACGAGGCCATGCAGACGCTGCTCGACAGAGCGCCGGACGTGACGGCTGTGTTTGCGAGCAGCGACGTCCAGGCCATCGGGGCGTGGCAGGCACTCCGGCACCGGGGACTCCGCGTGCCGGAGGACGTGGCAATCGTGGGCTACGACGACGTGAAGGTGAGTCGGTTTATTGGGCTCTCGACCGTCTCCCAGAAAATGCACGACATCGGCGAGGCCACCGCCGACCTGTTGCTGCGGCGGCTTCAGGGAACGGAGACGTCGGATCCGGTGTCGCGGCTCGTCTCGCCTGAGCTCCGGGTTCGTGCCTCGTCGGCTCCCGACGAAGCACAGTACGCCTGAGTCTGACGGCGGTCACGCCCCAAGGGAGAGCTGGGGAAAGATCGACGCGTCCTCGTACGCTTTCTCGAGGGTGAGGGCGGCGTTGATGAGGCCCACATGCGTGAACGCCTGCGGAAAGTTGCCGAGGAAGGTGCCGGTGTCCGGATCGATCTCTTCGGCGAAGAGGCCGAGGTCGTTGGCGTACGAGAGCGTGAGGTCCAGATTGTCGCGGGCTTCGTCGAGCCGGCCTTGCCGGGCGAACGTCTCCTCGTCCCAGAAGCTACAGATGCCGAATGCCGCCTCCTTTGAGGAAAATCCGTCGTCCGTGCCGTGCGGGTAGCGGTAGAGGAGGCCGTCCTGGGCCAGCTCATCGTGGATGCGAGCAAAGGTCGACTTCATGCGCGGGGCGTTGGCGTCCGTATAGCCGTAGGTTGTTAGTAGCAGCAGGCTGGCGTCCAGCCGGTCGCCGCCGAAGGTGGCGACGTAGCTTTCCATCTCTTCGTTGTAGCCGTGCTCCTCAATGGCGGCCCGGATGTCGTCCTGTTCCCTCCGGTAGCGGTTGACGTCTACGGCCACGTAGTCCGCCTCGTGGAGCTCGATAAGCCGATCGAGGGCCACCCAGCACATGGCCTTCGAGAACGTGTGGTGGTGGCGCCCCGATCGCACCTCCCAGATGCCTTCGTCCGGCTCCTGCCACCGATCGCACACCTCGTCGCCGAGGGCCGTAAGCAGGGTGGCGTGCCAGTCGTCGAGGGCCTGCTCGCGCCGGACGAACTCGTAGGCCGCGCTCACGAGCTCGCCGTACGTGTCGAGCTGCAGCTGGTCGTGCGCCCCGTTTCCTACCCGCACGGGCGGGGACTCTCGATACCCCTCCAGGTGCGGGAGCGTCCGCTCCGTCAGCTGATCGTTGCCGTACACGTCGTACAGCACCGACAGCTCGGGCGCCGTGAGCCAAGTGGCGTGTAGCAGCCACGAGAAAAAGGCCCGCCCTTCGTCCTCGTACCCCAGTTCGTAGAGGGCGCGCAGCGTGAGGGCCGCGTCGCGGATCCAGCAGTAGCGGTAGTCCCAGTTGCGCTCCCCGCCAATGGCCTCCGGCAGGGACGTGGTCGGCGCCGCCACGATGGCCCCCGACGGGGCATACGTCATGAGCTTGAGGGTGAGGGCGCTCCGCACCACGGCCTCGCGGTAGGGGCCGTCGTACTCGCACTGCGCCGCCCAGTCGCGCCAGTAGTCGACCGAGCGGTCGATGCGCTGCGCCGCGTGGTCGCCCAGGAGGGGGAGGACGGCCGGCTCGCCTTCCTCGTACGAGAGGGAAAGGGCATACCGATCGCCCGCGTGGAGGGTCGTTCGACCGTGGAGCGCGCCCCGTCCCTGCGAGAGGGTGAGCGGCAGCTCGCTGCGCACGATGAGCACCGCGCCCCCGTGGTTGTAGAAAAAGCCGTGCGCCCCCCGATCCTCCAGGGGCGGATCGGTCGTGGCGTAATCGAGCCGGGGATCGCAGGTCACGGTGACCTCGACGCTGCCCTCCACGCACTCGATCATCCGAAGAAGCTCGTGTTCGGGCCAGAGCTCGCGCCGGTACGCGTCGCGATCGGCCACCGGCATCAGGTCGGTGAGGCGAAGCACGCCCGCGTCGGTCCGGAAGGTCGTCTCCAGCACGTTCGTGTCGGGCAAATACCGACGCTCCACCGAAAAGTCACCGGTTGGCTGAATTTGAAAGTAGCCCCCCTCCTCCGCGTCGAGGATCCGGGCGAAGATCGACGGGCTGTCGAAGCGCGGCCAGCAGAGCCAGTCGATCGATCCGTTTGTGCCTACGAGCGCGGCGCTCGCACAATCGCCGATGATCCCATAGTCCTCAATGGGCCTGTACGCCGAATCGTCCATGACGAAGGCGAGAACCGAAGCGGGTTGGAGGGGAGAAGAGGTCCGGGTTTGAAGAAGCCGACACACGCACCTCGTAGCTCTCTGCCCACCGACCGTTCCCGTGCTACGAGAGATGTATCATCTCACCGCCCTTCTGGCCTCCTCGTCACGAGCCAATCTGCTATGTGCCTCGGGCGCGTTCCGGTGTAAGGGTGGTCTATCGTTTTCGCGCTCTTTTCCCTACAGGCACCATGGTCAGAAGAGATGGGCACTCTAGCTAATTCGATCATACCGTGTCTATTCACCGGTGTGCCAAACGACCCAAGCCTCAAGGAATCGACTGCCGCCCGCCCGATTTTTCCACGACTTCCCTCTCCCATGCCTGCCTCCAACGTCGTGTCTCGGAAAGACAAACACACAACACCTTCCACAGCTGCTGTCTCCACCAGACAGGTGTTGGTCTGGCGATCGGGCTCCCGCGCAGAACTAGACGCGCGCCTGCAGCAGTGGCGAAACGAGGGGTGGCGCATCGAGCGGTGTGTGCCGCGCGTCCTGGAGGGACCGGCCTACGGAGCCCTGGTCGTGTTGCAGCGTATCCCGATGGGGGGCCGCCTGGCCGGATCCTCTGTGTTGGACGAGAGCGGGCGGCTCGTTCAACAACGACGGGACGCCCCCGTCATGCCTCCGCTGCACCAAAGCAACGCCTCCGCTCGCTGGTCGAAACGACTGTCCTCTACCGGCGACGAAGCGTGGCGGCGGACGGCGTGAAACGACCCGGAGCGACTGGCTTTTTTCCTTCCGCCGTCGCGCCGTCGAATTGCCTGTGCCCTCTCATGTCACTCGTACGACTGGGGTTGCTTCTCCTGCTCGCCCTTTCCGCCGGCCCCGCCCGCGCTCAGCCGTCCGACGTCAAGCAGCGCCACGCGTACGATTCCCGCTACCTCGTCGTCGGCGCGCAAGACGCGGCCGGCACGCCCCGTCTTCTCGCCATTGACCTCAACCGGACCCGGCGCCGGGCCGA
>CAZTDC010000301.1:0-4502 GCA_964612165.1 uncultured Salinivenus sp. | reverse complement strand
AGGCCGCGGAGGGGAAGCCAGGCCCAGTCGGGGCGGTGGTTGAGCTCGTAGCGCACCTCGTAGATGGCCTTGTGAAAGAGGTAGGCCCAGAGGAACGAGTAGCGGGCCGGAGCGGGGGGGAGGAAGGGGGCGCCTTCAGCCGTGTCGGCGTAGGCGTTGAGGAACGTCATCTCCGACCAGCGCAGCAGCGCGTCGATCCAGGGCGCGTAGTCCGGGTCGGTATTCGTGTGCTCCTGCCAGGCGGCGAGGATGGCGTATTCGAGCGAGCGGAGCATCCCGGCGACATCACGCAGGGCATTTTCGCGGAGGCGGCGCTCGTCGAGCGGGCGGGCCGGCTCACCTTCAAAATCGAGGATGTAGAAGTCCCCTTCCGCTCGAAGAAGCTGGCCGAGGTGGTAGTCGCCGTGAATGCGAATGCGCTGATGCGCCCCCTCGACATCGTCGAGCTGGCGAATGCGGGTATAGGCCTCTGACCAGGACTCCTCCGACGGGAGATCGGTGGTGATCGAGTCTCCCTGGCGACTAAGCAGGTCGCGCGTCTCTTCTAGCTCTGTGCGCAGGCGACGGGCAAGATCGCCACCTGCATCGTCGGGGGCAGGGACGGGTCGAAGGTCCTCCGCCTCGGCTCGGTGCAGGGCCAGGTGCATCTCAGCCGTCCGTACGCCGAGCACGCGGGCCACGGAGATAAACTCCGGGGCGACCTCCTCGAGCCACACGGGCACCGAATCCTCAGTCGTACTGCCGGAGGTCCAGTCGTCCATCGCGCGCGGCGGGCCGCTGGCCCGGGCTTGCTCGCGCGGAAAGGTCGAGTTTTCGACCCGATCGAGGAACCGGGTGGTCGCCGAGAGCGCGTAGCTCCAGCCGTCCGTCTCGACGGGGAGGGCTTCCTGAAGCACGCCGAGGGTGTACTTGCGGTTGGCCCGACGGAAGTCTACAGTGCCGTGGAGGCGAGGAGCAAATTTGAAGTCGACGTTCGTGAGGTGGTTGAGCAGCTCCTTTTCGGGGTTGGGGCCTTGCTCCAGCCGGCGGTAGAGCTTGACGAAGTAGTCTTCGTTGACGATCGCGGAGGTGTTGCTTTGCTCGCCCGTGAGGAGGCGGACGGACTCCGGCTTGTCGCCCCGGGCTGCCGCGGAGGGGTCGGCGGTGTACACGCCCTTCAGTGAGCGGCCCTTGCTTCCCTGCTCCCACCACTGGAACAGTGTAGCCCAGAAGTCCTCGTTCACCGTAGCGTCGTATACGAGCCGACGTTCGTCGGTGCCATCAATGTCGAGCCAAGCGAGGGGGGCACTCGGATATTCTTCGAGGAGGGCCGCTGCTTTTTCTTCCGGCGCTGCCATGAGCGGCAGGGTATAGAAGTCGGAGCGCTCGTCCAGTTGCACGTTGAGCAGGGAAAGGTAGACAACGGGATCTGTCTGGAGACGCACGGCGTCCTCGACGGTGATATCGTTGATGGTTTCGCCCTTCCCCCCGAACCAGCGCTGCTCCTTGATGTAGTCGGGCAACAGCGATTCGAGTTGCTCGGGGCCCCGGCCCTGGGCCATCGTGGGCACCAGAATGTTCTGTAGGCCTTCGGCGACAGGAAGGACCGGCAGCTTCTGCCCGTTCGGACCTGTATCGGCGATGCGGAGGCCGCTTTCCGGTTGTTCTTTGCGGTCGAGTTCTTCTTTCGGCACGAGTTTGAACCAGTAAAAGTGATGGGGACCAATCGTGAGGTGATAATCCTCCTCCTCAATGGGCGGAAAGGCCGACTGACTGAAGAGCTCAACCGGGGCCTGTCCCTGGAGGTCGTCGGTCACCGGGAGGTGGACCGATTGCACAAAGCGAGAAAGATTGGCGAGCACGAGAATCTGATCGCCCTCGTACTCACGCATGAAGGCAAGTACGGCCTGGTTTTCCACCGGAAGAAGGTCGATGGAGCCTCGGCCAAAGATGTTCTTGTGCTGCTGGCGCATGGCGATGAGGCGCCGCATGAAGTGGAGCAGGGAGTGCGGGTCCTCCTCGG
Organism: uncultured Salinivenus sp.; assembly: GCA_964612165.1. Lineage (GTDB taxonomy): Bacteria > Bacteroidota > Rhodothermia > Rhodothermales > Salinibacteraceae > Salinibacter. Next base: position 2,500 of record CAZTDC010000301.1, on the reverse strand, counting down.
CATTTTCCACGTTCACAAACTCGTAGCTGTACTGGCCCCGGTTGATGGGGGGCATGAACAGCTTGTGATGCGGCGCCCGGGAGAACCCGCCGTTCTTGTCGGGGCTCCACTGCATGGGCGTGCGGACGCCGTTGCGGTCGCCGAGGAAGGGGTCGTCGCCCATTCCAATCTCGTCGCCGTAGTAGAGGATGGGGCTCCCCTTCAGGCTGAAGAGCAGGGCGTTGATGAGCTCGATTCGCCGCCGCTCGCCGCCGAGGAGGGGAGCGAGGCGCCGCCGGATGCCCACGTTGATGCGAAAGCGGTCGTCCGCGGCGTATTCGTGGTACATGTAGTCCCGCTCCTCGTCGGTCACCATTTCGAGCGTGAGCTCGTCGTGGTTGCGGAGGAAGAGCGCCCACTGCGCGTCCTCGGGGATGCCGCTGGTGAGGTCCAGCATTTCAACCAGGGGCCGCCGGTTTTCTCGCCGCAGCGCCATGAACATGCGCGGCATGACCGGGAAGTTAAAGGCCATCTGCACGCCGGTACTTTTCCCGTCTTCGTCAGCGCCGAAGTAGGGAAGCGTGTCTTCGGGCCACTGATTGGCCTCGGCCAGAAGCACTTTGCCGGGGCCGTATCGGTCTTCGACGGCGGTTCGGAGCTCCTTGACGAAGGCGATGGTCTCCGGAAGATTCTCGCTGCCGGTGCCTTCTCGCTGGAAGAGGTACGGCACCGCGTCGAGCCGGAGGCCGTCCACGCCCATGTCGAGCCAAAAAAACATGACCTCCTTCATTTTCTCCCGCACCTCCGGGTTGTCGTAGTTGAGGTCCGGCTGGTGCGAGAAGAAGCGGTGCCAGTAGTACTTTTGGGCCTTCTGATCCCACTCCCAGTTCGAGTCCTCCGTATCGGTGAAGATGATCCGGACGTCCTCGTACTTGTCGGTCGTCTCGCTCCAGACGTACCAGTCGTGCTTGTCGGACGCCGGGTCGCGCGCCTCCTGAAACCACGGGTGCTGGTCGGAGGTGTGGTTCAGCACCAGCTCGGTGATGACCCGCATGCCCCGGGCATGGGCCTCGTCGAGGAAGGCCTTGAAGTCGTCGAGGTCGCCGTGGACGGGGAGGACCTTGAAGTAGTCGGCCGTGTCGTAGCCGTCGTCCTTCAGCGGGCTTTCGAGGAAGGGGAGGAGCCAGAGGGTGTTAACGCCCAGCGAGTCGAGGTACGGAAGCTTCTCACGGAGCCCCTGAAAGTCACCAAAGCCGTCGTTGTTCGAGTCGTAAAACGAGCGGACATGCAGTTCGTAGATGACCGCGTCTTTGTACCAGAGTGGGTCCGTGAGGAAGTTTTCGGGCATACTGCGGGGTGCGTTGGAACGTTGAACGTTCGAACGTTGAGGGAGACGCTGAACGCGCAAATGTTCAACGTGCCAACGTCCAAACCGATTATGCGTGGACGAGTTGGTCGTACACCGGATGGCTCGTTTCGTTTGTGACCTGACGCTCAATTTGGAAAATGTGGGCGGGGGTGTCCGGGGTGAGGTTTATGTAGTTGTGGGTGCCGCGCCACGTGTAGCGGGCATCGTTGAGCAGGTCATGGACCGGAAAGGCGTCGTCGGTGGGAAGCCCAACCTCCTCGTTCGGAAGCACCAACTGGCCCTCCCGCTGATTATGGTAGTCGAGGGTGGCCACGACGACGATGAGGTTTTCGCCCTTGGCCTTGCTGTAGGCAATTAGCCCCGAGTTGTGAGTCTCGTGGAACCGGATGTTTCGCATTTGCTGCAGGGCAGGATTTTCGTCCCGGATGCGATTCACACGGGCCATGAACGGCTGCAGGGACGTGGGATCGTTCCAGTCCCAGGTACGAATCTCATACTTCTCGTTTTGCGCGTACTCCTCTTTGGCGTCGCGCTGCTGGTTGTCGATGTGCTCAAAGGGCGGGCCATACACGCCGTAGGCGCTCGACATGGTGGCGGCGAGCACGAACCGCACCTTGTGTGCTGCCCGTCCGCCGTGCACGAGCTCGTCGTGGAGAATGTCGGGCGTGTTGGGCCAGAAGTTGGGACGGAAGTGCTCGGCCACGTCCGTGTGGAAGAGTTCGCGCCCATACTCCTCAAGCTCCTCCTTCGTATTGCGCCAGGTGAAGTAGGTGTAGGAGGTGTTGAAGCCGAGCTTGGCGAGGCTATACATCGTCTTCGGGCGGGTGAACGCCTCGGAGAGAACGATGAGCTCGGGCGTGTCCTTGCGTAGTTCGCGCAGGCACCACTGCCAGAAGGCGAAGGGTTTGGTGTGGGGATTGTCGACGCGGAAGGTGGTGACGCCGTGGTCGATCCAGTACTCGAAGACGCTCTTGAGCTCCTGCCAGAGCGCGGGCCAGTCCTCGGTCTCGAAGTTGATGGGGTGAACGTCCTGGTACTTCTTCGGCGGGTTCTCGGCGTAGCGGATGGTGCCGTCGGGGCGGTGGTAGAACCACTCCGGGTGCTCTTCGATGTAGGGATGGTCGGGGGAGGTTTGGAAGGCAATGTCGATGG
>CAZTDC010000300.1:0-4511 GCA_964612165.1 uncultured Salinivenus sp. | reverse complement strand
CACGCGACGCCGGACGAACGGCACCGCGCCGCGGATGTGCTTCGGGAAAACCTGCCCCCGCCGCCCGGCGAGCCACCCGACCGGACTCCGGTGTACGGCCGCCCGAGAGATCGGGACGCGCATAAGTGGACCCGACAGGCGCTGGGCCGCCTCATTCTCGACCTGGACCGGGACCGCCTCGACCCCGATGACGCTCTCGATCTGTGCCGTCGGGCCGGGCTCTGGGAGGAGGTGATCGGCCGCTTGATCGACTTGAACCGCTTGGACGAGGCGGTCAGGGTGGCCACCGAGCGTCTCCCCGACTACAGCCTGACGGACGTGGCCGACCGGCTGGTCGAAACCGGCGCCGATAAAAAAGCCCGAGCCCTCCTCGAAACCCGAATCAAAGAAGGATACCCCTACCCAAGCCACCTGCAGTGGCTCTACGAGCACGCCCTGGAGAACGAGGACTACGAAACCGCTCTGGACGACGCCCGCCGTCTCTTTGAACACCAGCCCTCCACGACTGCCTACGAGCGGGTCCGCCGCGCCGCCGAACCGCTTGACCGCTGGGCCTCCGTCCGTGAAGAGCTGTTCGACGCTCTCGACCAGTCCCACCGACAGGATCTCCTCGTGGAGCTCTACCTCCACGAGGACGACCCCGATACCGCTCTGGAACTCGTCGAGCCCTTCGCGGGCGAGGACCGCACCTGGAGCTTTGGCGTTCGATTCCTGGTCTCCGTCGCCGACGCCGTGACCGACACGCATCCGGAGGCGGCCGTCGCCCTGTACGAGGAAAGTGCCCGACGCCTCATTGAGCGACGGGGCCGAGACAACTACGCCGACGCCGCCGACCTTCTCCAGCGGGCCCACGCCGTGTACGACGAGAACGACGCCCTCGACACCTGGCGCTCGGTGCTCGACACCCTCTACGACGATGAGCTGCACCGCCTCCCCGCCGCCCGGGACGAGTTCGAGAAGGCCGATCTATTGTAGTCCGCTCCAATTTTGCCTTCCGTCGAAACGATCCCCTATTCCTATGTCTGACGCCCTTGCTAACTTTCCATTCGACATCGGCGATTCCGTTCGTGTGAGAGAAGACGTAGAAGATTCGGATTATCCCGGCGAAGAAATCGGCGGCTGGCAGGGCCGCGTCGTGGACATTGCTGACGAGGAGAGCTCCCTTCTGGAGGTCGAGTGGGACAGCGTCACCCTCAAGGAAATGCCCAAATCAACTCTTCGAGAGGCCGCACTCGACGGACTCGACTGGACGCGCTACCACGTCGACGGGGCTGACCTGCAAGCCGCCGACCCCCGCGACGCCCCCCAGGACGTGCGCCGCGTTCAAAACGAACTACGGGAGGAACTGAAATGGGTGTATCTCGACGAGCCGGAAGAAGAGCTCATCCGGCACGTCGAATCCCAGATTGACTCGGACGATGAGCAGGCGTTATTGACGATCTGGAAGACGGAACTCACCGACCGCCTGTCGTTCCCCTTCGACGCCCGCGTCGCTGAGCCACAGGATGGCGACCCGTTCCAGTATGGCGACCAGGTGACTGTCAAAAACATCCTGCTGCTGGACAGTCTCTACGGCCTCCTCGCCGTCCTCCAGCACGGACGGAGCACCAAACACCTGCCCTTGGTCGATCTCGAAGCGGCGGACGAGAACTCGGAAAACCGCATCCTGCTTCGAGCCTACCGAAACTGGTTCTTCAACCGGTAGCCCTTTTTCTCCTTCCCTTCTTCCCGTCCATTCCGCCACCCTCAACATTCACTCACGGTCCTTCGCCTCCTCCCAGAACTGATCGGCCGCTTCCAGGTCGGCCTCTTCAATCGACGATCCGTTCTCGTCGAGCCGCTCTTCGATGTGCTGGAAGCGACGGGTAAACTTGTCGTTCGTCTCGCGGAGGGCATTCTCCGGATTGATCCCCGCCTGTCGCGCGTAGTTCGTCAGGGCAAAGAGGAAATCCCCAAACTCCTCCTCCCGATCGGCCTCACTACGGCCCTCCTCGACCGTCTCTCGAAACTCTGCGAGCTCCTCTTCCACCTTGTCCCAGGCCTGCTCGCGATCCGGAAAGTCGAAGCCGACGCCCGCGGCCTTTTCCTGCATCCGATGGGCGCGGAGAAGCGCCGGAAGCTGCGCGGGCACGCCGTCGAGCACGGAGGAGTATTCGTCTTCGTCGTCTTTCTCCTGCTGCTTGATTTCTTCCCAGGACGCCGCCACCGCGTCGGGATCGTCGGCCGCCTCGTCCCCAAACACGTGTGGATGGCGCCGCACCAGTTTGTCCGTTTCCGCCTCAATGACGTCTGCCAGCGTGAAGCGTCCTCCCTCCTCCGCAATCGTCGCGTGGAAAAGCACGTGCAGAAAGACGTCCCCGAGCTCCTCGGCCAACTCGTCCCAGTCCTCCGTGTCGATGGCCTCCACCACCTCGTAAGCTTCCTCGATGAGGAGATGCTTCACGGACTCGTGGGTCTGCTCGCGGTCCCACGGGCAATCGCGGCGCAGTTGCTTGACGATGGCCGCAAAGTCCGCATAGGCCTCGAGGCGCTCGGGCGGCTCGGCGAACTGAGCCTCGTAGATTTTGTCGGTCGTGTCGAGCGGCGTCGAATCGGACATGGGCGTTGAGTCGGGCGCGTGAAAAGCTCGGATAGGATGGGCACCTGGTGCCGCAGACACTCTACACACGGAAATCCGTCGTGTTTGTATGTGTGTGAAACATGTTCGAAGCCGACAAAATCACTCTCCCGTCCGTGGGAACATCCACGGGTTTGCGTTGTCTGACACACACGGCAAAACGAGGTCTCCCGAGCGGGACCGACGTGCCGATTGCTCTTTCACTTATGGGGATGACACGGCTTCGACGTGTAGTAAGCGTGCAGCGGACTGTCCTGCCGAGCATCCTGATGCGCTCGTAAAACCTGTCAGGAATCGCAACTGCGGACGATTATTCGTACGCGATGGCGGCGTAACAGCCTCCATCTGTCCTGCGTCGCTCCTGACCCTTGGGGAGCGTAGGACATCGACAAAAAGGGTGTAGTCGTCGCGTTCTCCGACTGCGGACGTGACGGCGAATCTTAATCAGTCTTAGCGTGGTCCTGGCCTCGTGGATGGGCACACGGACGACGCGAACCTGCAATGCATCCACTAAGCAGGTAGAGGTTCGACTTGCACGGCTACGCGGACCCGGGTTCGACTCCCGGCATCTCCACAACGCTTTTTCCAAACCCCGTGGGTTCACCGACCTGCGGGGTTTTTTCTTTGGTACCAGGCTTCATTTCGACCCTGTTCTTTTCTCCTGTTCGGTATGCAATCGCACACGGACTTAACGGACGAACAGCAGGCCGTGGTGCGACACGGTGCAGGGCCCGCTGTGGTCCGAGCGGTGCCCGGTGCCGGTAAGACCACGGCCGTGATCCACCGCATCAGATACCTCGTCGAGGAGTGCGGCGTAGCTCCGAATCGAATTCTGGCCAGTTCCTTCAGCCGCGCAACGGTTCAAGACCTAGAAGCCGGCCTCAACGAGGTCGGCGTAGAGGGTGTCGATACGCGCACGCTCCACGCTCTCGGCCTTTCCCTCCTCCGCCGAAGCGACACCACCGACGCGGCTCCGCAAGCCGACACAGCCCCCAACCCGAGTGCGGCCGCTCGCATCCTGGCCCGCCGCGCCCGTACCGACCTTGCCGCCGAGCGCGATCTCGACGCGCGAGAACTCGGCATCTCAACGACCGATCTGGTCGATCAGGTCGCCGCGTGGAAGCAGCAGCTCGCCTATCCCGATCCCGACGCGGCAACCCTTCCCGACGCTGCCCGTGATCAGGTCCAAACTGCCACCCACGACAACGACGACGTTCTCACGCTGTACCGCCGCTTTGAGGCCCACCGGCGGCAGGAAGGGTGGCTCACCTACCCCGACATGTTGCGCGAGGGGTGGTCCACGCTCCTGCGCGACGTCACACTTCGCGACCAGTTGCAGAACGCCTACCGCCACATCCTCGTCGACGAATTTCAGGACGTGAGCCGGGTGCAGTTTTACCTGCTCGATGCACTTACGGCTCATAACCCCAATTACATGGTCATCGGCGATGCGGACCAGTGCATCTACCGCTGGCGCGGCGCGGATCCCGCCTTTCTACTGAAGTTTGGTGAGCGATACGACGCGACGGAGTACGTGCTCACGGACTCGTTCCGCCTGCCCGCGGCGCCCCTGGTCCTGGCCAACGCCCTCATCGCCCACAACGAAGAGCGTCGGCCCAAGCGTGTCCACCTCACGCGAGGATTTGACGGCGAGACCCATCTTCTCGACGCCGATTCTTCCAGCCAGGCCGCGAGCCGCATCGCCGATGTGGTCGAGTCGCTTCGAGAAGACGGATGTTCTCTGGAGGACGTGGCCATTCTCGTGCGCACCTACGGCCAGACGCCGCCCCTCGAACGAACCTTCATCGATCGCGGCCTGCCGTACCACCTCCGGGGCAACGCCCCCTTCTATCGCCGCCGCGAGGTGCAGACCCTCCTCCGCTACCTCTACTGG
>CAZTDC010000299.1:0-4566 GCA_964612165.1 uncultured Salinivenus sp. | reverse complement strand
ATCTCATATAGGTCGTTGATCGCCGTGACGTCGTCAATCTCATCGACCAGATCGATGCCGGCCGTCGTAACGAGCCACCGGCCGTCCTCTTTCATCACGCGAAGCACCGTTTCCGGAGCGTCCTTCGGGGGAAGATACTCAAAGGTAACCTGATGCTCGCCAGCAGGCACCTCGGCGACCATCGCGTATGCATATCCCGGCATGGTCTGCCAGGCGCGCGTGTCCGCCTGGGCGAGCCCTTTGCTCGCAGCCTCGCCGGCCTGCTCAGTCAGCCAGCCGGCGAACCAGCCCGCCTCGTTTTCGACGACCTCTGAGGCGCCCTCAGTCGCCCCGGCCTTTATGAAGGAGCGCATGATCGCGCGGGTGTAGAGAAGGGGCAACTGTTTCTGGAACATCGATTCGGCGACGGACTGCATATTCTCGATCATCGGAACGCGGAGCGTATCGCCGGCGACAACGGCTCGTACCCGATCGACCACCGTGCCCGACTTTTCGAGTCGCGGCACAGAAAAGTTGAGCTGCACGTCCTCGTTGTTAATCCTGAAGTTGAACTCATACGACTTCTCCCGCTTCCGAGGTGGGGCCCCCGTGAACGAAACGAGGAACGTGTTATAGGCGGTCTCTGTGGTTAATTGGCTCTCCGCCGGAATGTCCACGGCCGCCGAATCGGGGGAGGGGCGCGCCTCCGAAGAAGAGACTGAAGGACCAGATGAGGATGAGGCAGACGCCTGAGACGCTCCCTTATTCTGGTCCGGAAAGTGCGACAGGAAGTTCGTGTCTCCCTGGTCTTCCAGGGCCGTGCGGAGATTTTCGAGTTCGACGCGCGCGTCGTCGGACGATCCGTTCTTCGCGTACAAGACTGTCGCCATAAAGCGCCCAAGCGCGCTGTTCTGCTGGACCTCGACCGGCTGGTCACTGTCTCGACTCAGAAGGTCGATGTCGGTAAGCTTCTCATCGACTTTCTGCACTGCTTTCATTGCACCTTTTCGATCCTCGTCCTCGTCTTCGGACTCCTTGTTGTGCATCAACGAGCTGGCCAGGCCCTTGTACCGGTCGTTCAGCATCTCCAGTTTGTGGTTGATCTTCCGCACCTCGACGAGGCCGCCCTGCACATCTCCCTTGTGAAGGTAATTGAGGCAGTTGAGGGTGGAGACGTAAATGCTCTCATACGGCTCTCCCGTGTACGGAAGCTGGAGGTCGTTGGTGAGGAGGGAACTCAGGTTTTTGCTGATGTCCTTCGTGTAGTGCCGTTCAATCGCCTTGTTGGCCTGCTGGAAATGCGCTGAACTTGAGTCCCAGTTCGCTCGGAAATGGTGCAGCATTCCGTACTCCAGCCGATACAGCACCTCGTCCTCATCCTGCTTCCGGTAGTCCCCGAGGAAGGTCGAAAGGGAGTCAATATTCACTTCCCTCGCATCCTCGATGTCTTGCAGGCGCGTCTGTGTCTCGGTCACGTTCTTCGAGGCCGAGCAGCCGAAGAGGAACAGGACAAACGAGAGGCAAAAAATCGTGGCAAACGACCTTAGACTTGGCATTGCAGAAAGAGATTCTATTTCGGAGAATCAGCTTGCAGGGCAGCTGCTCTCAATCGAGATTCACTCTCGGTACGACAGACGGAAGTGAAAATGGCAATTTTCCGCCCTGCGGAACCCCAACAACGCAACTGCCTCAACTAAGAAAGGAACGTTCCATAATGACACTCCGGAACGTATAAAAATATGCAACCTTCGACGCTGAATGTCAACATTACAAGACTGAATTTCTCCTGTGAAAGTCATTTCTCATTCCTGGTGTACGCTCGACTGAATTGACAGATATCGCTGATTGCACAAGCCGATTGCACAATGAAGTCTCTTTCTGCTTCTGCGCCGTGTGCATGGACCTCCGGGTCCCGAAAAGAGCAGGAGATAGGCACAGCCCGCCGCCGCGTATCTCGCGAGTACGCCAAAGGGGTATGCAAACGCTCTCGTGTGGAAGAATTCGGAGCACACCCCGATTTTCTGTTCCTGGTGCTCGCCCGATCGATTCTGTCCCTACTCGGCCAAGGTCCGCGAACTTCGTAGGGGCGGCGGTTTTACAAAGAGTCCGTCGGAGCGTGGACGGGCGATTCTGATTGTGCGTGTTCTTCGACCGGTCGTTTTCCCGCCGTGCTTCCCAAACGGGTCCCGATCCCTCCGACATTTTACGCCGACGACACCGAGGCTCCGTTCGACGAGTGTCTGGTCTGCGAGCGAGCGCTCCGAGACGGGTCGACAGAATACGTAATCGAGAAGGGATATCGCTCCTTCGAGGCGTATGACGTGCAGGAAACCGTCTTTGGATACGCGCTGTGCATGCGCTGCCACGCGACGCTGAGCCAGTCGTTTTCCGCCGAGTCGAAGCAGCGGTGTGAGGCCTACCTCAACGACCACGTTGACCTCCAGGCGCGGACGGCCGCGCTCCTGGACGACGACTCGGTCGCCCCCGAGCGGTGGACCCGGCGATGCATTGTTCACGACACGCCGAAGGAGGACCTGCAGGAGTATCAGATTCTGGCGCACTGCCACGGCGACGATCTGCTTTTAACCCACCTTCCGCTCCTCATTGGAGGGGCGGCCATCGACGAGCTCGTCCAACGTCTTTCGAACGAGACGCTCGACGAGCTTGGAGGTTTCCGCGACGAGTACTTTGGTCTGCCTCCTGAGCTAAAGCGCAATCTACAGGGACCGGTTCTTGCGTAGCGACGCGGTCTACGCAACTTCGAAGGCGTGTGCAGGTACGTGGGGGCGACTTTGAATGAGCCTGCTTTCCTGCTGGAAGGAGAGGGCTGCACCTCCTTGACGGGCTGTTTGGGAAGCATACGCTGGAGAGCCCGGCTCCGAAGAGGGACGGGGGCTTGCGGCCCGAGGCGGGCACCCTGAACGCCATTTCTGCTCACGCAACCCGACCCGCGCGTAGATCCGTGGGGTCGGATTGATATGGCTTGCGTCGCTTGATTCTGCTTTTTGAGACTGGATTTCTTCTGTTCATGAGGTACGTCAGCACCCTTGCTAGTTTTGTTCTCATTCTCTTCCTGGTCGGATGTTCGTCCAGTCAGCCGGCAACCGACTCGTCGGCCTCGGCGGCCGGACCGGACACGACGAGCCGCTCAGACACGACGACGGCGACGGCGGAGCGCGAGACAGAGGCATCGTCTGCGCCCGACACGACCGCCGAGCAGACGGGGGAGTCATCGCTGTCGGAGGCCCCTCAGGACTGGTATCATCGCAGTCGGGAGACGGGGCAGATTCCGGGCCTCGCGACCCGGACGGCCTACGAGACGGTGCTAAAGGATCGGTCGCCCCGCGACACGGTCGTCGTTGCGATCATCGACTCGGGCATCGACGTGGATCACGAGGACCTGGCCAGCACCACCTGGACGAATGACGACGAGGTGCCCGGCAACGACGAGGACGACGACGGCAACGGCTACGTGGACGACGTGCGGGGCTGGAATTTTATCGGGGGGACCAACGGCCAAAACGTCAATGAAGACACCTACGAGCTCACTCGGATTTACGTCCGCCTCAAGAAGCGCTTCGAAGGGGCGGACTCGGCGGAGGTGGCCGCCGAGGATCGCGACGCCTACCAGCGCTACCAGGACATCAAGGAGGCGTTTCGGCAGGAAAAAAGCCAGGCAAAGCAGGAGCTGCAGAAGATTCGAAAGGTGCGCGACGCCGTCCGCTTTGCGCAGAAAATGCTTTCCGATCATCTCGGGACGGATTCGCTTACCCGGGACGCTGTGGAGAACCTGTCGCCGACGGGGCAGAAGGTCGAGCAGGCGCAGGCCATTCTCCTCCACTTTTACCAGCGGAATCTCACCCCGGAGGACATCAACGAGGTGTACGAGCGGCAGCAGGACAAGGTTAAGTACAACTACAATCCCGACTTCAATCCGCGCTCGATCGTGGGGGACGACTACTCGGATAAGGGTGAGCGCATCTACGGCAACAACGACGTGGTGGGCCCCGATGCCGAGCACGGCACGCACGTCGGGGGCATCGTCGCCGCCGCCCGCAACAACGGCATCGGCATTGACGGGGTGGCCGATGGGGTACGGCTCATGTCGGTCCGGACCGTGCCCAACGGCGACGAGCGCGACAAGGACGTGGCCAACGCCATCCGATACGCCGTGAACAACGGGGCCGACGTGATCAACATGAGCTTCGGAAAGTCCTACTCGCCCCACAAGGACGTCGTGGATGCGGCCGTCCGGCACGCCGACTCGCTCGGGGTGCTCATGGTGCACGCCGCGGGCAACGACGGGGAAAACGTGGATTCGACGGACAACTATCCCACCCGGCAATACCGTGAGGGCGGAGCAGCGGAGCTCTGGATTGAGGTGGGGGCCTCCAGCTGGAACAAGGAATCGAACCTGGCGGCCTCCTTCAGCAACTACGGCAAAGAAACCGTCGACGTGTTCGCGCCGGGGGAGTCCATCTATTCGACCGTGCCCGGCAACAAGTATGATCGAAGCGGCGGGACCAGCATGGCGGCCCCGATGGTGTCGGGCGTGGCGGCGCTCATCATGGCCTACTATCCGGACCT
>CAZTDC010000298.1:0-4567 GCA_964612165.1 uncultured Salinivenus sp. | reverse complement strand
ACTTCTACCGGATCCGGGCGGAGGGCTTCACCGAGACGCGGAAGATGGTGTTGGTTCGCTAGCGAACCAGCTCCGCTAGCGGTCCGGGTTCGCTGACGGTCGTCCGTCCGTACTCTCGATCCGCTCCTCCCCTCCAACGGCTCGAATGCCCGCGAGCACCGCTTTCGCTTAAAGGGTTCGTGAGAACACATTTCGGCGCAGCCGATGTTGTAACCGGAAGAGTGCTCGCTGGTAATTCCTCATACCATTTAGTCCATAACGAACCTGCACATCTATTATGGAATACACGACGCTTCACCCGGACCTGCCAGAGGCGTCCCGAGTGGGTCTCGGGACGTGGGCCATCGGAGGGTGGTTGTGGGGCGGAACCGACGAGCGACAGGCCATCGACACGATTCTTGCAGCTCTCGACCGCGGCATCACCGTGATCGACACGGCCCCCGTCTACGGCTTTGGCCGGGCCGAAGAGATTGTCGGAGAGGCCCTCAGCGAATACGGCAATCGGGAGGAAATTGTCCTCGCCACCAAGGCCGGCCTCAACTGGACGGATGAAACGCCCGTTCGAAACGCAACGCCCGAGCGCATCCGAGACGAGGTCACCGATTCACTGGAACGGCTCCAGACGGACTACATCGACTTGTACCAGGTGCACTGGCCCGACCCGCTCGTTCCGGTGGACAAGACGGCAGGAGTCCTCCGGGGGCTCCAAAGCGAAGGCCTGATCCGCAGCATCGGCGTTAGCAACTTTCAGCCGTCGCAGATGGACACTTTTCGGCGGGCGGCCTCGCTCGACACGTGCCAGCCCCCCTACAACCTCTTCGAACGGGGCATCGAGGACGGCGTGCTGCCGTACTGCCAGAAGGAGGACATTGGCCTGCTCACGTACGGCGCCCTTTGCCGCGGCCTTCTCAGTGGCAAAATGTCGACGGACCGCACCTTTGAGGGCGACGACCTTCGAAATACAGATCCGAAATTTCAGGAGCCGCGCTTCGAGCAGTACCTTGACGCGGTGGACCAGCTCGATCAGTTTGCCCGAAGCAATTACGATCGGCGTGTCATCCACCTGGCGGCGCGCTGGATTCTGGACCAGGGTGTAGACGTGGCCCTCTGGGGCGCACGTACCCCCGACCAGCTCGACCCCATCGACGACGTCGGCGGCTGGTCCCTCTCGGAGGAGGATCTTGATGAAATCGACCGCATCCTCGACAGCACCATCGACGACCCCGTTGGCCCCGAGTTCATGGCTCCGCCCTCCCGAGACGACCTCGAGTGAGACGGGAGCAATAGATCTCCGGCAAAAAAAGAAAGGGGCCCGTGCTCCCACCGGCACGAGCCCCCTGCGGCACGCCGGTCGTCTCTGCTGGAGACGAGTCAATGCTCGCTCCGCAACAGAGTCATCCGGCAAGCGGCCCTCCGTCCGGCTGCGACGTAGTACGAACGAAGAGCACTGCCGCTCTATAGATCAAATGTTTGCTTCTTCTCGAGCGAAAGGGATAATCCAACGGCGCAACCTCTCCGCTTCGCGACAATTGTAAAACAACCACGACGCGGGCATTCGTCTTGCAGAATCTTGCGGATCTGCGTGCTTAACTGAGTCCACCGCGATGAGCAGTAAACAGGCCGTGCATCGGCAGCAGAAGCGCCACGGGCAGGAGCGCCTCACCTCGCTTGGGCGGTACCAGGAGCACGTACCGGGCCGGATGGTGTTGACGAGCGGGAAGCAGATGGAAGATGATCTCTGGCTTCGGAGTCACGTGTTGCCCGCTGAGCAGGAGGCCACCCCAGCGCCGGCCATTCCGCAGCACACGCTCACGTTCGTGTATGCGGGCGCTATCCGGGGAGCCCGTCGGGTGAGCGGGGGGCCGTGGCACCCCTTCGACACAAGAACCGACGGGCACGTGACGATTCGCCCGGCCGGATGCACCACGTCGTTGCGCTGGACGGCCGCCGGTCCGGTTCGCACCACCAGCCTGTACGTAACCCCCCAGCGGCTAGAGGACGTGGCGCTTCAAATGGGCATGGCCCCGTCCCAGGTCGAGCTGCCGGATCGGTTTAACGTGGCCGACCCCGAGCTCCAGGCGCTCGCCCACACCCTCCGCCAGGTGGCCACCACCGACGCCGACGACCCCCTCTATCTCCAGACGGCCCTGCAATCGATCGTGGTGCGCCTCCTGCGCCGACACGGCGCGACGCCGCCCCCCTCCCCGGACGAGGCCGACGGGCTTTCCCGAGCGCGGCTGCACCGCATCCAACGGTACGTCCACGCCCACCTCGACGCGGATCTTTCCCTCGACGACCTGGCCGAAGAGGTGGGGCTGAGCAAGTATCACTTCTCTCGCCGGTTCAAGCAGCGGACCGGCCAGTCGCCCTATCAGTTCGTCATCTACGAACGCGTCCGACGGGCACGCCATCTGCTCCGGGAAACGACGCGCCCCCTCGCGCAGATCGCACTCGACGTCGGGTTCAATTCCCAGAGCCACTTCACGCGCACCTTCAAGCGCCACGCTGGGGCCACACCGGGAACGTACCGGGCAGCGTGGCGATGACGAGTTAGTCCCGCGTTTCAATGATGATGACCCCATTGGCCCCGCGCGACCCATACATGGAGGTCGCCGCGGCGTCTTTCAGAACGGTAATGGATTTTACGTCCTGTGGATGAACGGGAATCGTGCCGTTGGGGTTGGGCGAAGCAACCATGTCGTCCACGACGTAAAGCGGCTCGGTGTCGCTGTTGATCGAGGTAATGCCCCGGATGGTGATACGGACCCCGCCAGCACTCTTCTCGACGCGAACGCCAGCTGTTTCCCCTCGAAGTAGATCGGAAACGTCGGTGGCCGCATCCCGCTCCGACTCGTCTGGGGTGACCGTTGAGCTTGCGCTCGTGTCGTCGTCCTTCTTCTGCTTTCCGTACGCCACATTGACCGTTTCCTCGCTGTCGTCCTCGGTCTCCCGTTCCGATTGAGCGGGCTCGGAGGAGGCGCATCCGAACAGGCCAATGCCAACGACGAGGGGAAGCAGTACGCGGAGAATCCGCATCAACGGAGAGCGCAACATAGGAGGTCGGGCCGTTATGGCTAATCGGTGGAGGAAGAAGTACAGGGAGTAGACACGATGAACACCACCGAAGAACGTTCCTTCTCTCAAAGGAATGATCGTCCGTTTGCCGGGGCGGAAGGGGCGTCGCGTCGGTCGTGGGCTCGGGAGCGTCTTCAGCATGGCGCCGGGAGCAGGACGGTGACTGTGAATAGGTTGGACGAAGGAGGGTGTTCCTCATCGGAACGTTTTTACCGCTCCGCTACTATCGCTCCGGATCAGCGTTCGACTCGCTCTTTCCACAGCCTGGGCGGGGCGTACGGGGAATCCGGGGGGCTGGGTGTGTCTCTCGTTCTTCATTCACTGCCTCTCGCATCGTTCTCACTCGCCACATGGGCCTTCCAATGTCTATTGAGAAAGTGGACGAGACGGACGACCACTGCGTCTACACCTTCGGGGCGCCCGATGCCTCCGTCGGCCGTGTTCGTCTCCACAAGTCGTCGGGCGACGTCGAACTCATTGAGCTTGCCGAACAGGAAAAGGCCCCCAGCGAGCAGTACTACCTCGCTCATCTCATCCCCCGTCTCCACGACTACCACGACCGAAGCACCTACCCCGCGAGTGATCGCTGGGACGCCTAATCGTGTGCCCTTTTCCCTTCTGCGGACTGCGGAGCGGCGGGACCTCCCCTTTCGTCCTGCCTCCGCACATCCTCACCCCGAGATTGAACGGAGCACCTGTGCCTCCCTTGCTCGGACCGGGTCCCCCTCAGGGAGACCATCTGCCTTCGCTTGTTTTTTGTTTTGATGATTTTTCGCGCAAGGGGCCTTCATTTGTTGTCGAGCCGTTGCGTTCACCGGGGGTGCCCATTATGTTCGCTACGACTGTGCAGCATCAGGTCCCGCCGTGGGACGAACCCGTAGGACCGTCGAGAGCACAAAGGACGACGGGCCAACGCGAGCAAGACAGGCACGCTCCCCCACGGACTGGAGACCCAGATTCGTCTTTCTTTTCGACGATGCTACAGCGACGACATGGCAACCACGTCTGAAGACCGCGAGCAGTGGGGCTCTCGACTCGGCTTTATCCTGGCCGCCGCCGGCTCGGCCATTGGCCTGGGCAATATCTGGCGCTTTCCGTACGTAACCGCCGAGAATGGCGGGGGCGCGTTTGTGGTGGTGTATTTGATTTGCATCGCTCTCATCTGCCTGCCCTATTTGTTCGCCGAACTGGCCCTGGGACGCAACAGCCAGAAGAATCCTGTCGGGGCCATCGCGGCCATTAAGAAGGGCACCCCCTGGGTGCTGGTGGGCGGGCTCTGTGTGCTCACGGGTGTCTTCATTCTGAGCTACTACGGCGTGGTGGCCGGCTGGGCACTTGGATACATCTTTAAGGCTTTCGTTGCCCCAGCGGCCGAATCGGCCACCTATTTCTCCAACTTCGTGTCCGATGCCGGAACGGTGATCCCGCTCGCCGGCCTGTTCATGCTCATCACGATCTTCGTCGTCTACGGCGGCGTGGAGCAGGGCATTGA
>CAZTDC010000297.1:0-4573 GCA_964612165.1 uncultured Salinivenus sp. | reverse complement strand
TTCGACGGAGCGATGGACATTGTCCCCGTACAGAGTGAGGACGACTGGCAGCAGGCCCGGGCCATTCGGGAGCAGGTATTCATTGAGGAGCAGGACTGCCCGCCGGAGGCGGAGTGGGACGGGCACGACGACCGGAGCCGGCACGTCCTCGGCCGGGTGGACGGAGAGGCGGTGGCCACGGCCCGGTGGCGAACGGTGCCCCACGGAGAAGAGATCGTCGCGAAGCTGGAGCGGTTTGCCGTTCTGCCCGCTCACCGCGGCCAGGGCTACGGCACGGCCCTCGTTCACTCTGTCCTCGACGACGCCCGCCGGGCCGGGTTCGACACGTTCCTGGTCCACGCCCAGGCCCACCTGGAGGACTGGTACGCGTCCCTGGGCTTTCAATCAACCGGGCGCACCTTTGAGGAGGTTGGCATTCCGCACGTCGAGATGGTGCGCCGGGATGCGTCTTAGTCCTCTTAAACAAAAAACGCCGCCCTTCCCAATCGGGAACGGCGGCGCTGAACGATCGAGTGGAGCCGATCCGATTTACTCACTACTGTTGTCGTAGAACCCGGCCTCCACAATGTCCGGGTTGGCCCGGACGGTGGCTCCTTGCATCAGCTTCTCAAGCTCTTCGTCGAATTTCTCCTTCTTGCGTTCCTGCATCATCTGCTGACGGGCCTTTTTCGTCTCCATCGGTTCGCCCGGGTTGGTGAGCCGGATGACGTGGAAGCCATACCGGGTGCGAACGGGCTCGGGCGCAATATCGCCCGAGTCGGAGAGGGCATAAACTGCGTCCGAGAAGGAGTCGACCATCTGGTCCTTCGTGAAGAACCCGAGATCACCGCCCTTTTTGGCGGACGGCCCTTCGCTGTGGCGACGGGCCAGTTCGGCAAAGTTGGCGCCGGCCTCGGCGCTGTCAATGAAAGCGGCGGCGGCCTGCCGGGCCGAGTCGACCTTGGACTGAGGCGCATCCTCCCCGGCGCGAATCAGAATGTGCTGGGCCCGAACCCGGCGGTTCTGTTTGCTGTACTCTTCGACCTCGGCGTCCGTCGGCTCCTCTGCCTTCTCTGCCATCTGCTGCTGCAGGGCCTGCGTCTGAAGTTGATCGGCAATGTAGCTTCGGAGCGAGTCCATCGTCATGTTGTTGCGCGCGAGTTGCTTCTGCAGCTGGTCCTCGTTCTGGTACCGCTGCTTGATGCGCTGGAGCCGGGACTCAATCTTCGAGGAGTCGACGTCCACGTTTTCCGACTTCGCTTTGCCCCTCATCATGTGCGTCCCAACGAACCGCTTCACGAGGTCGCGGTGGATCGACTGGAGGGTATCCGGGGTCCGCTGATTGGGCGACAGCTTCTGGATGCGCATCTTCGACTGCCGCTGGTACTGACGGGCCTGCAGGGTGTCGTTCCCGTGCTCGGACGTCACGGTGAGCGCAATCGTCGAGTCGGCGATCGCGTCTCCAAGTTCGTACGAAAGGTCGTCGCCGTCCGAGGACCCGGAGCCACCACACCCTGCGACGAGGAACACAAGGGCAAGAGCGGAGAGGCTAAGAAGCCGGCGAAGGTGCTTGAGCGAGTGAGGCATACGCATGTCTGAAAATCTGGGGACAGAGGGTGAGGCGAGCGGCATCGTCAAACCGCGAGACGAGGACTGACCACGCACGTTCCCACTCGGGAACTGTTGCGCTTAGAATAACTCGATGGATGCACGCCGCCCCACCGTACGTGTTTCTGTGAAGAGAACGAAATCTGTATTCATTGAGTCCCTTCCCGCCGTTTCCACGTCCGGTCCTCGTCCCCTTCGCCGACGTGCCGTTGCGTGAAGATCAAGGCGAACTGGGGATTCGAATTTGATGAACGCGAAACCTGGACCGGGTCCTTATGTAGGATTGCGAGCACTTATTGATGCCCTGCCGCGTTCGTCTAGCCTGGTCTAGGACGCCGGCCTCTCACGCCGGTAACACGGGTTCAAATCCCGTACGCGGTACATTCTAGAGTTTTACGAGGCACTGGCCTTGCCCTCCTTCCTCCCCCCGGGCCAGTGCCTCTTTTCTTTTATGTCTGTGCCCTACGACTCCCGGCGCCGATCCGATCAGAGGAGCAAGGCCCACTGGCACCACGGAGAAAAGCGAGGAACGCATCTTCGTTTTTTTTTTCGGCCCGAGTAGTCCGACTGGCGTCTTGCCCTGCGGAAAGACTGGAAAGGCCGGGAAGATCTGTCCTCTTGCCACTTCCCACACTCTCCAGACTGCTGCTCTTTTTCTAACCTGCTTAGGGCGAGCGTACGGAGAGCGTCCCACTAAACGTGTCGAAGCGAAGGCGCGGCCCACCCTCCCCAAGCGTCGCCCGGACGCGGTCGTCGTCCAGGCGCTCGATCCGGACGGCCCGGTCGGTGTCAAGCGCGTCGTTTTCGGTTTCGATCACCGCCCCCGCATCGGCCGGAAGGGTAACCGTCACGCTGCCCGAATAGCTGTCGAACGTGCAATCGCCGGTCAGGGCCGCAAACGCGAGCGTGGCCGAGCCCGAGTAGGTGGAAAAGTCGACGGCCCCGGAAATCGAATCGGCCTGCAGGCGGCCGGAATACGTGTCTGCCGTCAGTTTCCCGTCGACCCGGCGTGCCTCTACGCTGCCCGAATAGGTGTCGGCGCGGAGCGAGCCGGTGAGACGAGTGACGGTCAGGGACGCCGAGTACCCGTCGAAGCGCAACTCTCCCTCCAGGGATCCGACCGTCGTGGGCGCGCTGTAGGTGTCGACGGCCAGGTCGGACGTACGGGGAATCTTGAGGGTATAAGCAGTAGACGGACGGTCGATAGAGCCGACGTTGAAGAGGCCAAAGAGCTTCTGGTCCTCTTCCACCTCGTCGTAGTCGGTCTCGATCTCAAGGCGGTCTCCGTTAGCCTCAATGCGGATGTTTGTGTCATTTACGTGGGCCTGCTCGTCGCCTTCGATGCGTACCTCCACTCGGGCCTGCGCGCGATCCCACGTTTGTACGTCCACGCCCCCTTTGTACGTGTCGAGTGTCACGGCCCCGCCGGACGCGAGGTCGACGGTGCGGCTCACGGTGCGGGACGCCTGGGCGTGGGCCGTGGGGGCGAGGAGGACAACGAGAAGAAGAACGATTGCGGAGCGAAGCGTGCGCATGGGACGAAATAGCTGCGTGCAAACGTGACGATGAGAGAAGGGAGAGCCCCTTTCACCTGAAGTGGACAGGCCTATTCAGCAAACGGTTGCAGGCAGGCTACGCAAACGTCCGAAGACAGCCTCGCTGAACTCTGGTTGAAATAGAAAAGCGGCGACCCCAAACATGGTCGGGGCCGCCGCAGACGCCTAAAATGGTCGGAGGAATGCCTACTCGTCTTCGTCGTCGCCCATGTCCGGTTCGCCGTTGGGCCGGATGGACTGCAACCCCTGCAGGTTGTCCTGATTGAGCACGTTGTCGACGAGGCCGTACTCCTCGGACTCCTCAGCGCTCATCCAGTAATTGCGGTCGGCGTCCTCCTCGATCTGGTCGATGTCCTGGTCGGTGTGGAAGGCCAGGATCTCGTAGAGCCGCTTCTTGAGCCACATGATCTCCTGGGCCTGAATCTCGATGTCGGACGCCTGCCCTTCGGCGCCGCCCATCGGCTGGTGAATCATGACCCGGGAGTTGGGCAGGCACGCGCGGCGTCCCTCCTCGCCCGCGGCAAGGAGCACCGAGCCCATCGAGGCGGCGAGCCCCACACAGATGGTGGCCACCGGCGCCCCCACGTACTGGATGGTGTCGTAGACGCCGAGGCCGCTGTAGATGACCCCGCCCGGCGAGTTGATGTACAGGTTGATCTCGCGCTCCGAGCTCTCGCTCTCCAGATACAGGAGCTGCGCCACCGTCAGGTTCGCGATCTGGTCGTTAATCGGCGTCCCAATGAAGACGATGCGCTCCTTCAGCAGGCGGCTAAAGATGTCGAAGGCGCGCTCGCCCCGCGTGGTCTGCTCGACGACCATGGGGACGAGTCCCGACATGGGCTGATCGCCCATTCCGCCCTCGTACACGCTGTCGGGGAGGGAGGTGAGGCTTCTGCTGAAGCTAATAAAGTCGTCGACGTCGGCCATGGCGGCAGTAATCAGTCCAGAATACAGTACAGCTAAGCGTGTGCGTCACACCCTGAGACGGGTGCAATGGTTCCCCTTGTTGACGGCGCGGATGCGTGGTTTTCGTTACGGCGCAACGGCCTGCTGGGAGCGGTGCTGCTCTTCCATCTCTTCCTGAAACTCCTCCCGGCTTTTCTTCTGCACGTCGAAGCGCTCGATGAGCAGGTCGTACACCTTGTCGCTCAGCACCTGCTGCTTCACCCGATCCATCATGCGGGGCATCTGGCGGTAGAACTGCTCGATCTGCTGGGCGCTCACGGAGTCGTCGCCCTCCGCCTGCTCGGCAAAGAACTCCTGCAGCTCCTCGTCGGAGACCTCGATGTCC
This sequence comes from uncultured Salinivenus sp., assembly GCA_964612165.1. Lineage (GTDB taxonomy): Bacteria > Bacteroidota > Rhodothermia > Rhodothermales > Salinibacteraceae > Salinibacter. The sequence continues at coordinate 139 of CAZTDC010000297.1, read as the reverse complement.
TCCTCCTCGATAATCTTGTCGCGGATGAGCATCCAGCGGCCCTGCTTCTCCGCGTCCCGGCGGTTGCGGTTGCGGAAGTGCTCCTCGTCGAAGTCGTCCGGCAGCTCGCCGTCGTTTTCCTCCTCCACCTGCTTGACGA
>CAZTDC010000296.1:0-4583 GCA_964612165.1 uncultured Salinivenus sp. | reverse complement strand
CTTCTGTACCACGACGAGCGGCGTAACGACCTCCTGGCGTAACGACCTCCTGTAGTGTTGTATTGGGGGCCCTGACTGCGCGTACCGGCCCGGGCCTGTGTGGGACGCACGTCGGGGCGAACTGATCATGTGGGGCGAGCCGATCATTTGAAGCCCCAACTCATTTTGAGCGCGCGATGGGACTGACGTGGTGGAGCTATATCTCGGTGGGACGGCGGACGACGGACCGCGGACGACGAACGGCCGCCGCCGGAGCTTTTGGTTCGGAGTGGTGCGTGTGCAAGTGAGCGTCGAACGACGTGTTAACGAGGGCGCACTCAAGATACAATCTCGTTGGTGTTCTCTGTTCAAAGGGAGAAGCGGCTATGCAAACAGAATCGGTCAATGTCTCTGTCCCAGAAGGGTTCGAGGACGCGGTCGCCACGACGGAGCGTGAGCTAGAGGATCAGGTCCGACTCATGGCGGCGCCCAGGGGATGACCCTTCGGGCCCCTCAAAATGTTTGAGCCCGGGAAGCTTTCGTCGGGGCACGCGGCGCGGCTGGCAGGACGAACACGCGCCGAGTTTTTCGAAGCCTGTGGCCGGTATCAGGTGAGTGTCTTTAACTACGATGCCGAGGAGGCCGCCGACGAGCTACGCCGGGATGTGGAGACGCTTCGCAATCTTCCGGGCGCGGAATGATCATTGTTGCCGACACGGGACCGATCATCGCGCTTGCCAAGCTTGATCGCATCGATCTGCTCGGCGTCTTTGGGGCTGACATTCTTGTGCCGCCCCGCGTCCGTCGCATTGGCGTCAAGCAAACCGTAAGGGTTCTGTGAAATGCCCTTCGCCGGTGGAGCTCCTCAAGAATACAAGTCATTCTGAGCGGAGCAAAGCGAAGTCGAAGAATCTCACCGAATAAAGGGGAAACTCCTCCGCAAGGCACCGCCGGTCTGTTCCTGGGTTTTCCACCATCATCGAAGAGATTCTTCGGCCGCAAGCTCCCTCAGAATGACTTTGATTTCCACGTTTGAGGACAAATCGGAGCTCCACCGGCGAACGACGGAAGTTCCAGGCGGGGGGTGGGCCAAAATCGAAGCCAATCGACCTCGTTCAAGCAAATATCAGACCTGTTCGGAATTTCCCTGATGCGCATGCGCGTCCGCAGGGAGTTGCTGAGCAAGCCGGAATCAGAGACGGTGGAAATTGAGCAGGCCCTTGGTCCCCTGATTCAGGTGCGTGAGGTTCCCCCTCTCGGGGCACGGACGGAAGATGCCGTCGATCGTCTCGATCCAGGCGAGCGAGACGCGGTGAGCCTGGCCACCGCCCTCGACGAGGACACGCTCCTCATCATGGACGATCAGGTAGGCCGACGGGTGGCCCGACAGTTGGACTGTTCGGTGACGGGGATCATTGGTGCGCTTCTTCGAGCGAAGGAATTGGGCCAAATTGAGGCGGTGACGCCACTGCTCGAAGCTAGCAGTCGCAGGGCTGCTGGTTGTCAGACGAGATTATCGAGCATGCCCGCGAGTTGGCTGACGAGGGCGACGCAGAGCAAGAGCATGAAGAGGCGGAGACCGTACAGCCCAACGAATTCTGAATGGAGTGGCATTCTGACGGCGGCCGTTCTGAGAAAGGCAAAACCAAGAATCGGGATCCATGGACACACTCAGAGAAGAGGTCGTACGCCAATTGGATCAACTATCTTCCGAAGAACTACAGGCCGTTCACCAATTGATCAGGACGTTCAAGCACAGTTCTGGACAGGGTCGGGAAGAGGGAGGCGAGGAGTCGGTCCCGTCCTGTGCCCCCGCACCAGACGCCGTGCGCAGGGTTCGGGAAGCGCTGGCGGACATCCCCGGTTCGTTCTCGGAGGTCATCGCTGAGGAACGAGAGGAGCGGATATGACCGTGAAGACCAAGAGATACTCCGACTACCTCTAATCGCTTTCCGGTGAATCTCCTTAAGAATGTGAGTCATTCTGAGCTGCGCAGAGCGGAGTCGAAGAATCTCACCGAATTAAGCGGAAGCCATTCCGCAAGTCACCGATGTCTTTCTCGGTTTCCGCCCTCATCGAAGGGATTCCTCGGTCGCAAGGCTTCCTCGGAATGACTTTGCTTTTCACGGTTGAGGGTGGATCGGAGCTTTACCGGTGCACAAAGCGGACATCGATCACACTGACCGGTGGCCAAGAGTGGGGGTCCTTTTTCACGTCGGCGCTCGTCGAGTACTTTCGCGAGGAGGCCGGATCAGAGCGGGTCACTGCGCTGATTGATGATCCGCGTAGTACCGTCTATATCTCAGCGTTGGCTCAGGTCGAGTTCGTGAGTGCCGTCCACCGGATGTACCGGGAGGACGTGCTCTCCGACGAGCAGCTCCAGCAGGCCCTCTCTGGATTTCAGGACTCTGTTCGGGCGTTTCAGGTGGAGCCCCTGGGAGGGAGTGTCATTGAGAGCGCCGAACGGCTTCTTCAGAAGTACGGACGGACGCGTGCATCGCGCACTCTGGATGCCCTTCATCTCGCGACGTATTCTCTTCTGGACCGACAGGATGCAGCTTGGCAATTTGTGGTGGCCGATGATCGACTGCACGACGTGGCCCGCGAAGAAGGATTTTCTGTCACCCATTCGGTCCACGACGAGTAAGATCGAGATGGAAGAGGCGAGCAGACGGACACCAAAGGCGGTCCTGTTTTCGGCACTCTCCTCGAAAGCGTGTGCGAAATGACCGAATCAGACGAGGGGCCGGTCCTCACCGATAAGGTTTTCATTCCCACCTCCGTCGTCGCATGGAGCAGCGAGGAATCACGGAAGATGAGGTTCGGGAGACGGTGCAGCGAGGATGGAAATCAGGAGATGCGAAGCTGGGTACACAGGGTGAACCTTGGTCTTCGCACACCAGGCACACTGGGAAGGGAGCTATTACGACGAGAAAGAAGTGACTGTGCACTTCAAAACAGACGGTGATGAACTCGTTCTGCTGACCGTGATCGCACGGTACGGCAGTGATTTTCCACGGCACCCTCATGAGTCATGAAAGTAGAGTACGATCCAATCCGGGACGTCCTGTATCTGTGGCTGGCGGCGCCGGGCACGACGGCGGCCTCGACGACGGTCGTGTCGCCGGGCGTCCACGCAGATGTTGATCAGGAGGGCACCATGATCGGACTGGAGGTGCTCGACGCGTCCCGACAGCCGTCTGATACGTGTTTAGCGACCTTGGGACAGTTTGAGGATTTTCGGACGAGCCTGATTCTATGAAATCGACCACTGCCCGCTGATCGACCCAAGGCCCTTCAGAAACTGGCCGCCCGGACGTCAGGCCATTTTCTGCCCGGCCGAGCCCTTTTCGTCCATTTTGGGGCCATCAAAATGGACACCGATCAGAGAACAACGCTCCCTTTCCAGGTCAGATGCCTCTCTCCCCTCGGCGAAGCGGAATCTATTTGCAGGGGTGATGGAGTCGGGCACGTCCGAGAATGGATAAACAGATGTGCCGTCAGGACAACGTCCAGTTTGAGGTCGAGCTCAATCTTTCGAAGCGGACGACGGCCAGCTCGGCGTGAACGAAAGACCGCGGACGACAGACGGCGGCCTTCCGCCATACACACCGACGGCTGGAAGGATCTTCGGCGGGGTGAAAAGGTACAGCTGCCCCCAACGAGGTGTCCGAAACACATCATGTCCCATGAAAACTCTTGAGATTCCGTATCCGGAGGACATTCTTGCCGAGTCGGAAGAAACGCCCGAAGAATTTGAGCAGGAGCTCCGGTTTTTGGTCGCGGCAAAGCTGTATGAAATGGGCCGCGTCACGTCAGGCCGCGCCGCCGAGATGGCGGGGATAGAGCGCGTTCCGTTCTTGAATGCACTGGGGCGGCACCGGATTTCTGTGGTCAACTATTCGCCGGAGGAGCTCACCCGCGAAATTGAAGAGGCGAAGCAGCGGGCCCAGAACGAATGACGGTTGTCTGCGACACCAGCTCCCTCCTCCTGCTGACACGCGCAGATCGACTGAGCCTCCTACATGCGTTGTACTCGATGGTCGTGGTCCCAGAGGCGGTGCTGCGGGAGATTCGCGTTCAGGGGGACACACCTGCTCGTCGGATTCAGACGTACATGAAGCAGGCTCGGGTTGAGCGAAAGGAAGCGAAAGACGATGTCCTCCGGATTGTAGACGAAACATTGGGGGCAGGAGAGCGAGCGGCCATTGCGACTGCACGTGATGTGGGAGCCGACCTTGTTGTTCTGGACGACGAGCGAGGACGGAACGAAGCGCGTGGGCACGGACTCGATGTGACGGGAGCCATCGGCGTACTGATTGAGGCAAAAGAGCGGGGCCTCGTTTCGTCGATGCGGTCCGAGTTGGATCGCTTGGTCGACGCAGGGTTGTGGATCGACGAGTCGCTCTACGACCGGGTTCTTCGAGAGTACGGGAAATAAACGATGCATCAGGTTGAGCGCGTCCGTTCAGGACGAAGGACTGCGGGCGGCGAACAGCATCGCCCTCAACATCGCAGTCTAAAACTAATTCCTCGCTGCGCTCGGGGCGTTCGCTTCGCTCACGTATGAGAGAAAAAGTCAAGCGTACAGATCCCCATCCGCC
>CAZTDC010000295.1:0-4603 GCA_964612165.1 uncultured Salinivenus sp. | reverse complement strand
GGGATCTCCTCGGCGACGCTCTACCGGTACGTCGGGCCCGACGAGAACCGGCGGAAGTAGACCACGCCTATCTTCCTCGAAGAGGCTCTTCGGTAGAATGACGCGAGGGGAGTTTTAACCTAGCGGACTATACAATTCTCTCAGGTGAGTTGTGCAATCTCAGGCTTCGTTTTTCATCTCTGGAGGGGGGCACCTGGGGCAATACGTCCGACCGATCGGCAACTGCATCCACCCTCGTCGCTGAAGAACTACGCTCAGGGCATCGAGATTTTCCGGGTTCGTGTGCAGATCGCGAGCATCAGCTCGGGTCACTTTCGTTTCGGAGCCGCAAGAATTGCACTCGTAAATGAACGGATAGGAAAGTTTAGCCACCTGGTCCAGAGTGTAATTCAAATGACCGCCGCCGCACGAATCTGCCATTCGAGCGGAAGCGACGAGGAGCTTGGTTTCCTTCTTCGTTTCGACGTATATCTTGCCGGGTCGCACCCCATTTAGCCAGTGCTTTCTGTCTTCTGGACATCCGTGCTGACGAGGGAAGATACCATGTCTGGGTCCTGAATCTGATTCTGGCGCGCGAGGAGTACAACCTGATCGCCGGGCTGCGGTGTCTCGGCTTCTACCTCCGAAAGCACAATCAGCCGCTGGTCCCGAATGAGAAACATCGGCAGGACGTCCGAGCCGATATGCTCGCGGAGCTCGTCGAAGGAAACGGGCCGGCTTGGCTCCACGACGTGAAGCCGATCCCCCCGCCGAAATCGCTCACGGAGGGCCTTGCAACTGGCGTCCTTCCCGAACAGGAGATGTCCGCGCAGGTGCTTCGGAAGCTCCCCCTCAGCGTGCCGATTGTCGGAATGCGCGGGAAGCTGAAAGATGTCGTTGGTCTCGAAGACCTCCGAGAAGTGTAGGGCAGCCAGAGACGCCACCTCATCGTTTGGGATGGTAATAAGCAGTCGTCCAATTCCGCTCAGGTCCACCTCGTCGAGAACCGATTCAGAGAGAACGTCTACCCGGTGGGCGGACAGGCCCTGCTTTCGGGCCCATTGGACCCGGCCCGGATTCGAATCAATCAGTTGAACCGTGAGGCCGTGTTGCTGCAAGACGGAGGCGACGGTGCAGACCCAGGCCTCCGCCCCCACGAAGAGCACCCCCTCGGGGTTGGGATCCGCAAGACCCAGCCGGCTTGCCAGTACGGGGGCCGTGAGACCGTACAGTGCCACCGTTCCCACGATGACGAGATACACGACCGGTACGAGGGCGTCGGCCGCCTGCGGAAAGACCTCCTGCAGATCGAAGGCAAAGAGGGACGCCATCGCTGCGGCGACGATGCCTCGCGGGGCGAGCCAAGCCAAAAAAACCTGCTCGCGCCATGAGAGCTTTGTTCCAACGGAAGACACCAGTACGGCCAGTGGACGAACGAGAAGGACAAGTGCCGCAATAAGCAAGAGTGTGCGCGTGCCCACGTACTCGAAAACAGCAAGATCGAGCCGGGCGCTCAGCACGACGAAAAGTGTTCCGATGAGGATGACTTGGAGGTTCTCCTTGAACTCGATAATGCGTTGAACGGGAACGTAGTCCTGGTTCGCGACAGCTACGCCCATCAGGGTCGTCGTGAGAAGGCCAGCTTCGTGCTGAAGAGCCTCGGCCCCCACGAAAGCCCCCACGACGAATGTGAGCGTGAGCGGATTGCGCAAGAAGTCGGGAACGAGCCGCCGGCGAAGCGTGAAGACGAGAAGGACGGCGGCTCCGCCCCCAACCACAATGCTCGCCCCCACGGCCACACCAAGTCCCTCCAGGACGTGAAGCGTAACCCGCCCTACGTTTGGGGAGGCCGCCGCTGGGTCGTGAAGAAGGAGAATGACCTCCAGGGTCAGAACCGCCAGGATGGCTCCAATGGGGTCGATGGTGATTCCCTCCCACTTCGCCACTGTACTTACCCGTCCTTTGGGCCGAATCTGACGCAAAAGCGGGACAATGACGGTCGGCCCCGTGACCACAAGAATCGCGCTGGTGAGCACCGAGAGGGCCACGCCGAAGCCTTCAATGAGGTACACGGCCCCAGCGCCAAAGAGCCAGGTCACGAGCACTCCAGCGGTGATGAGATTGCGAACCGGCCTGCCAACCTCTTTCAGTTCGGAGAGGCGAAGGTTTAGCCCGCCTTCAAAGAGAATAATTCCGACGGCCACCGATACGAAGGGGTATACCCAGCTCCCCTGGATCACAGCCGGGTCGAGGACTCCCAGCACGGGTCCTGCTAGAAATCCAGCACCAAGCAGCAGAAGGATGGAGGGCAGATGATACTGCCAGGCGATCCACTGGGCCCCAACCCCTAGGATCAGAATAAGCGCTCCCGAAAAAAGGATTGTCACGAGAATCTCGCAGCTACGTGCATGTTTGCTGACACCTGACCATGACAGCTAATCGATCGGACCTCTCAGGACCCTTCCGCAGACCTTTCTGTGCTGTTGAGGACGACGTATTCGCCTGTGGGGGTGAGATATTCGTCTACGCTGTATCTCCCGGGTCCAGTCAACAGTAGGATGAGAAAGACGCCTCCGCACACCAGCGTACGTTCGATGCTCCCGATGCCCAATCCGATCAGATAAGCGCCCAACACGTAGAGGACGAGCAAAGCAGAAACAGTTCGGCTGAAAAAGCCGAGTGCGGCAAGTAAGCCCCCAAAGAGCTCCAGAGCAACGGCAATGAGCGAGAACAGGAGAGTAGGCAAGCCAGGGCCCAGCGTCTCTGCTGCACTGGCCATCCACCCTTCTTCTCCGAGCGTTCCTGCGATCTTGGGCCACCCGTGCGCAACGGCTAGATAGAGGCCGCCCCCTAGACGCAGAAATAGGAGGCCCAGACCCCTGAAGCGGCTCGATCGAAGATCAGGCGTCGGCATATTCAGGTTCGTTCGAATCCAAAAGGCCTTGAATAAGAAAGCCCCCATCTCTGGGGGCAGTTGTGCTCTGAAGAACGTAGTCGTCTCCCTTTTTCGCACTTCCCCCGCAGGTTTCCTTCTCTTGAAGACTACCCTCCGTGAATCGCAACGAGTGGCCGGAAGTCGATGGCGGCTACGGCTTTCTCCCCTTCGTCCGTATTTTGGTACTGGTAGGTTTCAATAGGCGAGCTCTCTTTCTCAGGGCCGTCGCTAGAGCTGCCGTTGGACCATTCCTCAAAGTCCTCGACAATCGTCGTGGCCTGCTCCGCCGGGACGTCGTAGAGATCCCGAACGTAGTATTCGTCGGCCTGATTGAGAGGCTTGTAGACGAGAGAGAGCCGCATGAGTAGACTGTTGCTTCAGTTTTGAAAACAGAGTACTCGGAAGCTTCAGCCCCAAAGAAGGTGAGATCTGTGCGTAACGTCAATCGTCTCGTAACAAGGTCCGGTCAAGACGATACAAGCAAAAAAGGATCTCATAATACGTAACAGCGACTTCCCGAACGGCCTTTTTCGTTCTTTCTCGAACAAGGAGTCGGGACTAGATTCGTTTTCCGCTCGTTCGATCCCAACCGACACGAAGGATATGCGTGCGCTTCTCATCGTTGACCTGCAGAACGATTTTTGTCCCGGTGGAGCCTTAGCGGTACCGGAGGGCGACACTATCGTCCCCACGGTGAACACGTTATTGGGAAATTTCGACCACGTGCTCATGACTCAGGACTGGCACCCGGAGGGGCACCGCTCCTTCGCGTCGTCGCATCGGCATTACGAACCCTACGACGTGATCGAGATGGACTACGGCGAGCAGGTGCTGTGGCCCGACCACTGCGTGCAAGGGACCGAAGGAGCCGAGTTTCACCCGGACCTCGATACCACGCATTCAGAACTCATCATCCGCAAGGGGTTTCGTCCGGAGATTGACTCGTACTCGGCCTTCTACGAAAATGACGGGGAAACGTCCACCGGGCTCGCCGGCTACCTGCATGAGCGCAGCATCGATACGCTCTACCTCTGCGGCCTCGCCACCGACTTCTGCGTGAAGTGGTCAGCCCTGGATGGGCGGGAAGAAGGCTTCGACGTGTACGTAATCGAGGACGCCACGCGAGGCATCGATCAAGACGGCTCCCTTCAGCAGGCCTGGACGGAGATGGAAGAAGCTGGGGTAGAAGTGATCTCTTCCGAGGAGGCCGTCGGCCATCAATACCCAAGCGTTCTGTAGCCGACATTCTGACAGAACGTTCGATGGAAACCCCCTTAACCCCGAGTGGCGGAAACCGTTTTACAAGAGGTTCCTGGCTTTCCGCTAACAACAGTAATAAGAGTCGCAGTGGCAACCCCGAAAGACAGATCACATCAGGCTTTCCAGGCGCCGACGCGTCTTGTTGAGCCGAGCCTCCATCCCATCGCTTAGGATCACATCGTAGTCGTCCTCGCTGCGGCCAAGAGCACGGAGATGGCCGGGAAGTTTGGCAATCCGAGCGGCGGCGTGCTCGCGAATCGAATCGAGTGTGCGGGTAATACCCGCTTCCGTCCGGGTGCCCCTTGCCATCACTCGCTGCAGAAGAGGCGCGCCGGCGGGTCGGTCCTCTACGGTTGCGATAACGTCGCGTACGGCCGTCCCGTCCTCGTACTGCCGAACCACCTGCTTTCGGCCCGGCAGGTTCGACTT
>CAZTDC010000294.1:0-4605 GCA_964612165.1 uncultured Salinivenus sp. | reverse complement strand
GCCCGAGCGACTGGGCGATGATGGCGTACGCCCCGCCCGCCCCGATGCGGATGTTGGTCGTGACGGCCGACATCGCGAGCGCGGTGAAGAGCGTGATCGCAAAGCCCAGCCCAATAATGAACAGGCCGCCGAGGAGCCCGGCGTTGCCGATCACCCAGCCCTCGCGCAAGAACATGATGACGCCGAGAATGGTCAGCAGCGTCGGGGTGAACACGCCGCCGAACCAGCCGAACTGCTTGCGCCCAGATACGGGGGCCTCTTCCGGCGGCTGCATGCTTGCGTCAATTTGGGCACCGTTCCCCGATTCGTCCGGGGCTGCGGGGCCATTGGCGGACGCGTCGGGAACCGGACTCGAAGAATCCGTCACGGAGTCGTCGGACATAGTGACCTAGCACAACTACTCTGACAAATGCGAACGGTTATCGTCGTCCGTCGAATCTTCGGCCTTTCGGGCCGTTCTAACTGATGAGGCCCCAATCGCAGGCTGCAGGGATCGGAGGAGATCCCTTACGCCGTTGACGACATCTGGCACTTCAGGTGTGCAAGCCCAGTAGGAGAACAGGGACAAACAGGAGGGTTCGTGCTTTTACGAGGCCGCACACCGCCAACATACGTGCGAGCCGCTTCTATGTGCAAGGCCGCTGGCGTTGCCATGGGGACGTCCAGTTCGTGAACCCCCTCCTTGTGGCCCCTTCTCAACTACGGGGGCGGCACAGTGCCTTTCCCATGCAGGTTGTCGAGGACGGGGGCGCTCCTCTCGTATTACGTACTCAACAAGCGAGGCGTTTGTGGAGGGGCACGGCCGAGGAGTCATCGCCCGAACGGGGCGACCACCGTTCTCCCTTACTGATCGCATTGAGGAAGGGCGTTTAGGCGGAAAGAGAATGCACACGAACGTCGCAATCAAATCTCTTGGTGGACGGTACACTGGTAGACGATTCGTCCAACGAGGGGGATCGGCCGGCTTCCCGTTTTCCCGTTCGGAGGACAGGCGATGAAGGGTCGGCGAATCGGCCGTACCCCTGTCCGGATTGGGCAGCGTCCTGCGTACTCCCTGGTGTCGAACGGATCAGTGACCGGGAGACGGGTGGGGCAGAGACCTCGGATGTAACCGTCCCCGATTTGGCTCGTCCACCAAGGGGGACGAGCCTCAGGTGAGAAATCCCGAACGACTTTTTCTAAACAATCTACGGACCGCGATATGAGATTCCTGAAGACCGTTACTCCTTTTCAGAACGGATTGACAATTGCGTTCGTCGGGCTTGCGCTCGGCGCCTTCACGCTGGTCGGCTGCGACTCGGCGGGCTCGTCCAACAACGGAAGTGACGTGGAGGTCGGCTTTGGTACGACCACTTCGTCGACCACCGCAGCCACCCTTTCGAAGGTGGATGCTCCGCTGATTGTGACGGGCGCGAACGGGGATACCCTGCAGGTCGACGACATTCGCTTCATCGTCTCTGAGGTCGAACTGGAGGGCGATGCGGACAGTGCGGAGTTCGAAACCGAAAATCCCTTCCTCGTGGACCTTCCGCTGAATTCGATGGAGGTGGTGTCGGTCGTCAATGGCCGCGTTCCGCCGGGCGCCTACAACGAGTTTGAGTTTGAAGTCGAGGACGCCGAGCTCGACGACGATGAAGAGGAAGAGGAGGTTCAAGGACTTCGCGATCAGATCGGGGAGACGCCGTACGCCGGCAATTGGCCCGACGCCGCCAGCATGGTTGTCGAAGGAAGCTACACGCCGAATGGGGGCGATGCCCAATCCTTCACCAGCTACTACGACGCAGAAATCGAGGTCGAGATCGAGATGGAGGGGCGCACCTTCGAGGTGGGGACCGACGACCCGTCTCGTCAGCTGACCGTCAACCTGAGCCCCTCGTCGTGGTTCGTGTCGGACGGGACGGTGCAGAATCTTGCGGCCGACCAGAACGCCGAGGAGCCCGTCGAACTTGAAATCGAGTTCGAGAAAGAAAGCGAGATCGAGTTCGACGACTAATCCATTGGCTCCTTTTCATTGCTGTACAGAGCAACCGCCTCCGGTGCCGTGTGCGCTGGGGGCGGTTCTGTTTGGGGTCGGTTGGGCGGACGTCGTCTTTGGCCCGACCCCCCGTTTGGGCTGAGAATCGCGGTGTCTTCGCTGACTGTCGTAGTCTGCCGGGTTGGGCTGCTTCGCGGGAAACAGATGAAACTGTGCAGAAGCGAGTCGGTCTCCGGTTACCCCACTCGCACTGGCGTCTTCGTCGCTCACAACTGAATCGTCCCCTGTGACCTTTCTCTTCGGCGTCGCACTGATCCTGATTCTCGGGGTCGGCGCGCAGTGGCTGGCGTGGCACTACCAGCTGCCGTCCATCTTGCTGCTGCTCGTCGCCGGCTTTGTAGCCGGGCCCGTCCTGGGCTTGATCGATCCCGCCGTCCTGCAGGGCGAGTGGGTGTACCCGTTCGTGTCCATTTCGATCGGGATTATTCTCTTTGAAGGGGGGCTCAACCTGCGCCTGTCGGAGCTACGAGAGGTGGGCGGACCGATTCTCAACCTGATCACGATTGGGGTGCTGGTGACGTGGTTGGTGGGCTCCGCGGCGGTGTACCTCATTGAGGGGTTTCGCGTCGAGTTGTCCGTCCTGACGGGGGCGATTCTCGTCGTAACGGGGCCCACCGTCATTGTCCCGATCCTCCGGCAGATTCGGCCCGAGGGGCGAATTGGGGCGGTGGCCAAGTGGGAGGGCATCACGATCGATCCGGTGGGGGCCATTCTGGCGACGCTCGTGCTGGAGGTGATCCTTCTCCTGAACGAACCGGGAAGCGCCTCGGCCGGGGCCATGGAAGCCACGCTCCATGTGGCGGAGGGCCTTGGCATCGCCATTATCGCGAGCCTCGTCATCGGCGGCACCGCGGCGGCCCTCATCGTCTTCACCCTTTACCGCCGGCTCGTGCCGGGCTACCTCCACAATCCGCTCACGCTCACGCTGCTGGTGGTGGCGTTTGTTGGGGCCGAGGCGCTGCAGCATGAGGCCGGCCTGCTGACGGCCACCCTCATGGGGGTGGTGCTGGCCAATCAGTCGTACGTACCGGTCAAACGGATCACCGAGTTCAAGGAGAACCTGCAGGTGCTCCTGGTCGGGGTGCTCTTCATCGTGCTGAGCGCCCGGCTCGATCTTGCGACGTTTGAGTACGTCGGGGGGCGGACGCTGCTGCTGATCGGCGTGCTCATCGTGTTCGTGCGTCCGCTGGCCGTGCTCGTCTCCTGCATCGGGACGAAGCTATCCTGGAAAGAGCAGGCGTTTCTGGCCTGGTTGGCCCCGCGCGGCATCGTGGCCGCCGCAGTAGCGTCTCTCTTTGCGTTCGACCTGCAGGGGGTTTTCCCCGAGGCCGCCGACGCGCTCGTGCCCGTCGTCTTTATCGTGATCGTGGGCACGGTGGGGATCTACGGGCTCACGATTCCCTACGTGGCCAGCTGGCTTGGCTTTGCGGATCCCAACCCGGAGGGCGTGCTCTTCGTGGGGGCGGAAACCTGGGTGCAGGACATTGCGTCCACGCTGCAGGATCTCGGCATCAAGGTGCAGATGCTTGATTCAAACCCCGATCACGTGGAGGAGGCCGTCGAACGGGGCCTTTCCGCCGAGCGGGCCGACGTGCTGTCCGAGTCGGTGCTCGAAGACCTCGACCTGAGCGGCATTGGGCGGCTTCTCATTATGATTCCGAACGACGAGGTTGCCTCCCTCGCGGCGCTGCACCTCTCCGAGATTTTCGAGATGAACGACATCTTTCAGCTTCCGGCCCGTTCGATACGGCAACACGGGGAGGGGGAAGTGCCCGAACACCTGCGGGGACACGTGTTGTTTGGGGGCGAGACCAGTTGCGCCCGAATTCGCGATTGCATCGATCACGACTACAACGTCTACGTCGTGGAGGCGCCCGGGCCCATGTCGCGCGACGAACTCAGCGAGCACTTTGGGGATGAGGCCCTTCCTATGTTTCTCGTTCGCGGCGATCAGCTCGTGGTCCTATCTGAAGAAGAGACGGACAAACCCCAGGCCGGTGATCAAATCGTCGTGATTGCGCGCGAGGAAGACGTTCAGGGAACCGACCTCCCGATGCAAACACAAGGGGAGCTGGGGGGGATGGCTGAGGTGGAAGAACCGGTGCACACATGAGGCAACGCTAAGACCTCTTGTCGTGGGGGAAACACACCTCATTACGTGTATGCTTCTCTGAGTCCCTCTGGAGTTGCGCGTCTCTTGAAGCGATCGGCTCAGTACCAACCTACTTCTGCAAACGACAACCCGTGGCGTGTAAAAGCCGGACGGCCGGTCGTTAAGTTTAGGGAACGCGGGGAACCTGTCCCTGAGCTACGAGCTATATCCACTCTCTTTATCTCCCTCACCGGGACGGTGCCATGGCTCCAGATACGGACTCCCTAAAGAAGGATCTGACCCTCTACGACGTCTACGCGATCAGCACGGGGGCGATGTTTAGCTCCGGCTTCTTCCTGCTGCCCGGCATCGCGGCGGCCGAGACGGGGCCCTCCGTCATCCTCGCGTACCTCGTGGCGGGCATCCTCATCCTGCCGTCCATGTACAGCATGGCGGAGCTGTCGACGGCCATGCCGAA
>CAZTDC010000293.1:0-4627 GCA_964612165.1 uncultured Salinivenus sp. | reverse complement strand
CTACCGCTTCACGGACGAGGGCCTCCCCTACGCCGCCGACAGCCTTCGCTACCGCCTCCGGCAGGTCGATACGGACGGAAGTGCCACGCTGACCGATCCGGTGACCATTGCTCGCGGGGCCGTCGAGCGCCTGCGGCTCAAGAAGACCTTTCCGAACCCGACGCGGCGGCAAGTCACGGTCCGCTACGCCGTGCCGGAGCAGGGGGGACAGGAGGTGACCCTCCGCCTCTACGACGTGCTGGGACGGCAGGTGCGATCGGTTCGGGCCACTGCCGAGCCGGGCCGGCACGAACGGACCCTGTCGGTCGGCACCCTGGCGAGCGGTGTCTACTTCCTGCGGCTACGGGGTGGAGACACGATGCAGACGCGGCGCCTCACGGTGGTGCGGTAGCCACTGTAGGGCGACACCCGAGTATCATGAGCCTTATCCCCGGAGATTACCAATCTCGTCGACGACGTGAAGTGCAAACAATCTACTACTGACGCGCCTGGTGTATTCCTCGTCCATACCTACGATCTCTCACCAGACATCTACCAAGCCTCCGGACCCATGAAATCTCAAGACTCAAATGCCACCATCGAGCAGCGCAACACGGAACTGCATACTCCGAATGTATTCCTGCCAGGCAAGGAGTCGATGCGAAGCAGAGGCATGTGCGCAGAGAAGTCGGCACAGCACTCGCAACGGAGTAGGATGGGTTACGGGACACGTGTGTTACTTCTCTTCATTCTGGCGGTGCTGGTCGGATGGATATCTGGAGGCAAGGTTGCCCAGGCTAAGGTCCCTAGCCCCGTCACGGAAGAGTCAAGCGATAATACCCTCACGGTGGGAACTACCTTCGAGGGAGAAGCTCCGGAGATCTCGCCTCAGCTTCGGGATTCGCCCTCTGAGTCTCTGAGTGTGCGTTTTACGTCAAGAACTGCGTACAAGCGCCGGCCCGGGGTCGGGTACCGTGCCGAGGTTCAGAGGATCAAAGCAGGACCGATGGGCTTCGGGCGGTACCACTCTCTCAGCTTGGCAAAGGCAAGTTCAAACACTCAATTTGCCCCGACAAAAGGAGTTGAATCAGAAATTTTCGAGACAAAGACCGGACCGGCAAGCTTCGGTAGAGACATCTCTTCCGAGAAGGATTTCGCTCAGCCGAGTGTGCCCGGGAACACGGTCGGTTCATTTTCACTGCCCGATTCCGTCGAAAGTAAGGCCGAATCGGCAAGTTGCGGCAGTGCTCCCAAAGTGGCAGCGGATCTCTGGCAGGAGTTTGAGCGCCAAACAAAAGAAGCTGGCTGCTATGTCGACTGGAAACCGTCCTCCCTCCAGCGATTTGGCGCATGCTTGGGCGAGTTTGCCAAGCTCCCGCTCCAGATTGGGGAGGAAATGATCGGCTACTGGAATACAATGGCTAAGAATCGATGGGCCACCATCGGCCCGCGGCGAGTGGAGCCGGGGACGAATAAGGGAACGCTTCTTTCCCCGGGAAACCGGCTGTGGCTAACGTCGACTCCGCAGTTCATGGACGAGACATCGGTACATATCAAGAAGCGGGAGAAGATGTCCGCAGAAGTATTGGGCAAGGAAGTACCGCTCAATACGCGAGTCGAGGTGACGGTCTGCTCGACACATCCGGACGGAGAAACTGAAGTCCTCGACCATAAGACCGTGCTCGCCAAGGAAGATCCTGGGACCGTCGTGAAGCGGAACTACTCCGATCCGGATCCGGGCATCGTGTCGGTGTTCCTCCGCTCGAAGGCCAAGGTACCGCTAAAATTCAAGTACACTATCGAGGTCCAGCAAAACCCTAAGCAGTTCGACGCGGGTCGGGTCGATGGGTTTGCGGATCTGCACGCTCACCAGATGGCCGACGAGGCGTACGCCGGGCTCTGGTACTGGGGCGACCACCTCCCCATGAACACTGATGAACTAAAGTCTGCCGACCGACTCAACAACGTACTTAACCCTGAAGATGGACCCCCGGAGGATGGGGGCTTCCTCAGGGCACTGGCCGATTTCGTAGTGGCTCGGGATGAAGCAGCGGAGTTCTACGCCCACGCGATTCCGGATATCTTCGGGCCAGACGCCCACATGAACATTGCGCACGGAGACCCAGCACCAAACTCCCTTGAGGGTTGGCCTCGGTACGACGACATCGCCCATCAGCAGGTCAATGCCCGGTGGCTTAAAGACGCGCATGATCGGGGCCTCGATCTGATCGTCGTCTCTGCAGTAAATTTTCAGGCTGTATGTAAGACCATGCGCGTGCTTCTTCCCGAGCAGAGCACCGACCGTGAGTGTGGGGACATGGAAAATGTGAAGCGACAGCTGGAAGCCGCACAGAAGATGGATCAGAAGTATGACTGGTACCAGATCGCCGTCCACCCGTGGCACGCCCGCAAAATTATCAGCGAAGGAAATTTAGCCGTCGTGCTCTCGATGGAAGTGAGCAGGCTGTTGCCTCCTGCAGAGGGCGACTTCATCGCGCAGTTGCAAGAGCTTCGATCAATGGGCCTGCGGTCGATGCAACTCGCGCACGAGACGAATAGTCGATTTGCGGGAGCCGCCCCTCATAAGAAAATCTTTGAGGGCTTCGAGTTCTTAAAGCACCCCCTTCGCGGGCAGCCGGGGTTCCGCAAAGACGATAATGGTAAAAACAAGATGGGATTGCACAAGACGAGGGGGGAGCGGCTCGTGAACGCGCTCATGGATTGGCATATGCCCATCGACATCGCGCATCTTTCCGAACGTTCTGTGCGTGACATCTATTCGATTGCGGCAAAGCGAGACTTTTATCCGCTTTACGACTCCCATACCCGCTTGAAGGGCATCCTTACTAACAAGAAGAAGAAGGAGCAGCGTGAGTTCTTGACCACCTGCGAACAAGCCAAATATATCGAAAAGACTGGCGGAATGGTCGGCCTTCGGACGGGAGACACCGATCTGAAGACGTATAAACAGGAGAACGAACATACAGAAGAAGCACTCCCAGAAGTGGAGAACACATGCCCAGGATCGGCACGATCATTTGCGCAGCTCGTCGAGTTCACGGCCAAAGAAACGGGTCTCAACATGGGTTTCGGCACGGACCTCAATGGCTTCATCACGCAGGTAGGGCCACGATTTGGCCCCGAGGCGTGCCACAGGGTCAAGAATGATGGGGAGCGCCAGGCGTACGCGCAACAGCAACGGCGAGTCGATCATGTCTCGGAGGAGTACCGTCGGAACGGACTATCTCACATCGGCTACCTGCCCGATCTCTTGGCCGATCTAAAAGAGCTCGGTGCGGACGTACGGAAGCTGGAGAGCTCGGCAGAGTCGTTCCTTCGGATGTGGGAGCGGGCCTGGGCTGAAAACCGCGGTTCCCGACCTGTCGAAACGGACTGCGGAGAGTGGAAGCTGGCATCGACCGATCCTCGCCCGGAAGACGCCCCCCTTCCCACGCCTACTCGCCAAATTGACCAGCATCTCACCATCCGGATGGATGGAGCCGTGGGGACGGCCATCGACGTGACTGACTTCTCGTCCGGTGAGGTAAACGCCGGTGCATTCCAGAAAGGCGTGACTATTTCCTCGGTTGAAGCAACAGGGGGTGCGGAGGTCCACGATTTGCGACTGCGCAAAGTCAAAGAATCCGGCCTACTTAAGGCCGGAGACATCCTTCGCCCGTATAGCCAAGGCACCACTATTGATACGCCAGGCCGATACACGCTTGAAACGATTCTGATCGACAAAAAAGACCGAACGTTGGTGGGTCACACGTTCTTTCGGATCGTTTCCAACATGGACGAGGTCCGCTCGAAGGTGGATTTCTCGCTCAAGGGGCCTCAGACTCACGTGGGCTATGACTGGAACGACGACCAGCAGGCCTACGCCTACATCAATAGTAACACGGGGAAAGGTGTCGGGCCGGGTCCGCGGTGGCAGTTTGGGGGCTACGCGATACCGGAGATGCGATCCGAAGATCATGCGACCGTACAGGATTTCTACCTTGAGTTGGACGATCAGTCATTTACGGAAGGCGATACGGTCTGGACACGCGGTAATCACGAGCTTGAAATCTATGCTTGCTACAACGCACATGCAGGAAACTGTGATCAACTCCAGCAAATGCAGAGTGGGAACGACGAGAATGAGCGGCAGCGTCGCCGCTACGTCAAGGATGCGGATAAAGACAAAAAGAAAGGGAGGCCGTCCGAGGAGGATGGATCGCGAGCGTTGATCGGAATGGTGAAGATCGCCGAATTGCGGTTTGACGTAGAGATGTCGGACGTTCCAATGGACGTTTTACGGCGGAATCGTATGCCTCCGGCGATGTTCGACTCGACACGCTCCAACGAGAGACCCACCGATGTGAGACCCGACTCGTATCTTCCCCCATACACGTCAGACTCTGACTCGACGGATTTAGAAAAAGAGCCCTCCAGGTCTGACTCCACCAGCGCCTCCGATCCAGCCGACCTGTCTCCGAAGACGCCGGACAACGTAACGCTCACCCTTATGCCAAAGGCTGGCGCGTTTCTCTCTGGTGTCAGCAGCATCGGGGATATTTCCGGGGAGGCCGGGGCGGCGCTCGGCGGAGCACAGTCGGTCCTCAGCTGGGGCGGCAGCGTGGCCTTCGGCGCGCGGGACGGAACG
>CAZTDC010000292.1:1805-4638 GCA_964612165.1 uncultured Salinivenus sp. | reverse complement strand
TCCATGTCGAGGTGGTCCTGGTAGGAAAGGTCGTCCCCGTGCCACTCCTCGATGGCCCGGACAATTCTATCGTCCAGACCCGCCTCTAAGACCTGCTCGACACCCTCTTTCGTCTTGGAAAAGTAGCTCATTGGATTGGTCAATCTTGAAAGAGATTGTGGTCTGCCTCCGAAAATGCAAGTCGAGTATTCGATAGAATGCGCTCAACTGCGGGGTCTCCTACCCCAATCGGAGAACGCTCAACGCAAAACGTATCCGGATCCTGGCCACGAATAAACTCCCAAAAGAGCCCCAAGATTGTGACCTGACTGTGCGCCTCAACGGAGTAGGTATAGCCCCGCAGCCAAAACAGGGTGTTGGTCAGAAGGATGGCCAGCCCATCGGGAATCTCAAAGCGATCCCGGTTCTTCTGCATCGACTGTAGGGGATGGCCGTCGTCGTGACGCTCAATCGCGGCGGCCCAGTCGCAGGTCATTTCCCCGAGGTCCAGCAGCGTCATGCCAAAGATTCCCTCGTCGTAGAACTCCGGGTGGTGCGGGTTCGCCGCGTAGTGATGCTGGAGCGCAGGACCAAGAAAATCGAGGGCGTCCTGGTACTCCTCCGATCCGTAGGTAAGACCGGACAGGCGAGCATTGATGCGGGCGAAGATCGGACGCTCCGGCCACTCCCGCTTCGAGTTGTCGTGGTTTTGGGCACGCTCCTCCAAAAGCGTCTCAGTCCAGTCAGTCATTTGTCGGACTGGGCGCTTTGGCTCATCGGACTCATTGACGGGTCGGCGAACCCAGCCTTTGAGATAGCGCATCTTTCGGGCGACGCTATCGATGTGGTGGGCCGTGTCTTTGTCGTGCTGGGCAAGCTCCTCCTGGGTAGGCATTTGCCCGAGGTGCCCTTCCACGTCTACGTCCGGAAAGTCCTCGGCGGAAATCGCGTGGGGCCACGTCTCGTCCCAGGGAAGGTCGTCCATATCACGCTGCCTGTCTCTGCTTCTCGCCAGTATCGATGAGCGAGCAATCCTTTTCCGTAAACGATAGCTCCTGCGTAAGCGAAAGTTTTAGAGGGGTGAAGTTGAGCCGCGTAATGCCGATGATTCCGGCTTGGCGACGAAGCCTGGAATTGTTCTCCCCGAGCTTCGTCTCCTCGTCTCGCCACTGCTCCCGTAGCTCACGGAACCGGCGCGCGACGTTGGACGGGCGAGGCCGCAGGTCTGCCCGCTCATTGATCCAATTCGTCCACTCGATTTCAATCTCCTCTCCATCGACCTCCATTTGCGGCCCAGGGAGCGTCTCGAACTTGCGCACCAGAAGCACGATGATCCAGTCGCGAACGGCGTTGAGTCTGGGAGAATTGAACATGGCAATTCGGCGCTTATCTGGGAACGACGTAGACAGCGGTACTCCACATGAACCTCGGGTTCTCTTAAAAGAAAACCGGTGGAAGGGCCGCCCGAGATTGAGCCTCTCGGCTGCATCACAAGGAGAACCGAGGCTGGCCGTACCAGCCAAAAACTCCTCGCCTCGGTCGGCCCGCACCGGCAAGTAAATTAGGGTAATTAGTTATAAGCGCTACAATACCTATCCGTTCCTTTTTTGTCGGAGAAAGCTGTCTGGGCATCGTAGCGGTTAGAGTTTGTCGCGGAGCTTGAGTTGGAGGTGGTCGCGAGTCGCGGTGCTGTCCCCGTACTCCAGCGGCCCCATGAACGTATCTTCCAGGATCGAAAGCATCTGCTCGTGGAACGGCCCGTCGTAGAGGATTTTCCCGGCGGAGTGGTAGGGAGTGGCCGGGTGATGGGAATCGTCCATCACTTCGAGCTTGAAGATTCGGTCCGGCTCGTCCTCGTGGATCTCGTGGGTGAGATCAATCACCGTGAGCTTCGCCCGGAGGGGCTTGGGTTTCCAGGAGGAAGACATCCCTTTGATGATCCAGTAGGGAGAGCCGGTCGTGGAGTCGTGGGACTTTCGGACAACAGTAGGCATAGCAGCACTTGGAGGTTTTTGCGGGAATGATGCGCCCGAGTGGGCCGCCGGAACCGGCCTTCCCAACGGGGGCTCGGCCATGACTGACAAGGCGCGGCGAGCGGCCCATTCGGGCGCCTCGGCCTGGGGACCCCCAGGCCGAGAGCGCCGAAAACCTACTGAGCAGGTTCGCCACGAGTCACCTGCTTTCGATGATGCTCCGAGCAGGCGGTCTCGTATTCGCGGAGCCGCTGCCGGAACCGGAACACCGCGGCGTTTAGCTCCTCCAGCATCGAGGAATACCGCTGTGCAATCTTGCGGTCCCTCTCCGAGTTGGTCGGTGGAAAGGTCGCGTTGATCTGCGCGGCCTCGAAAAGCTCATCTTCCTCGGGAATGCGCTCGAACGCCTCTTCGAGGTTTTCACGCGCCTCGCGAACGGCGTCGGCCTCTTCCTGGGTTGCTTCCTTGAACGATGGCATAGCTGGGCTGGGGTTTTTTTTACTTGGGGATGCGAAGGGGTAGACAGGCTACATGGAGCGCTGGTGCTCGCGGGCGGCCTCCCGGTACTCCTGGGCCGCCTCCCGAATCTTCTCGGCTTGCTCCTCCAGCCGCTCGAAGGTCTCGATGCTCATGAGTGGTTTTTCTTCGACGAAGGCCGGGAGGTCGGTATCCTCCAGGGTGAAGTAAATCTCCTGGATCTGGGCAAAGGCGCGCTCCAGTTTCTCGGCCTGCTCTTCGGTCGCGTGCTGTAGCTCTTTCGGGGTAGAGGACATGATGCAAAGGGGGTTGAGTGCTGTCAACAGTGAACCGGGCGTTGCGATCAAGTAGAGTGTTATCCTTCGTCGATAGCCTTATCGATGTCCGCCTCATACTGCTCGAAC
>CAZTDC010000292.1:0-1705 GCA_964612165.1 uncultured Salinivenus sp. | reverse complement strand
AGAGTGTTATCCTTCGTCGATAGCCTTATCGATGTCCGCCTCATACTGCTCGAACAGGAAGACCGGCAGTTCATCCCCGGCCCAGAGAGCGCGGCGCTCACCGTCGAGTTCGACAAAGCCTACGTCCTCTTCTACCTCAACGGTGTGGAGCCGCCGGTCTCGAACATCGTCCCCATACTCGTCCTCTCGCTGTCCAGTCTCGTAACTGACGCGAACCGGCACATCATCGCCAACGTGGGCACCAGAGAGCGTAAGCGTCGTCTCGTGAGTGGTAGCT
Source organism: uncultured Salinivenus sp. (assembly GCA_964612165.1). GTDB lineage: Bacteria > Bacteroidota > Rhodothermia > Rhodothermales > Salinibacteraceae > Salinibacter. The sequence goes on along the minus strand of CAZTDC010000292.1, from coordinate 1,428 downwards.
TGCTTGAGTTGTGTAGGCATTTGCTTGGAGAGTTTTTTAAGGGTTGGTGCGAGTTCGGGCGCTTGCGCCCGTGGAGACAGCCCCCGGCACATGCCTTTGGGCTGGAGCACACTGAATGCACCCGCCCGGGGCCATCTCCACCGGCGCCCCGGCCTGGGGAATCCCCCTGGGCCGGGAGCGCTTCGCCACGATCTACGCAGGCACGGGATCGGCCATCGGCACCTTTTTCACCGTTCCGTCCTCCCGATCAACGTAATCAATCGGCGGCCTGTCGGCCAGTTGACGGAGCCCTGCGGGGAGCTTATGCCACGCCTCCCAGACGACCCGAGGCACACCCTTCACGTTGTCGTCCCCTTGCTGGTAGGGTTTGAGGCCATCTCGCCGGTAATACTCGACAGGGTGCAAGTGCCGCGTAAGGCAAAACGAAATGCTCTGGAGAGCCGTGCGGTCCTGCGTCTTCCGGTGCTCCAAATACCAGTCGATGTCGCGAAACGACGTGCTGTATCGGGTGAAGCAGAGAGTGGCGTCGTCCGGAATCGAGAGTGATGGGGAGATGATTCTGTACTCCCCGCGTTCGTAGTGACCGTCGGAGAAAACCGTCGCCCCACGGTACGTGCTCATTCGCGGGATTCTCGCCCACCGGCCCGGAAGCCTGACGACCTTGTGCGTCGGTTTTTTCTTACTGTTGAAAGCCATGATAACAAAGGTTTTTACTGTTGGTATGATGCACTAATTAAACGGCGTTTAACCGCTAATGTTCCGTCTTTGCCCTAAAACAGGCTTCCTTGCTTCGGGGCCTCTGGAGGGGCCTCTTCGGTCGCCTCTGCGGGCTCGTCCGGCTCGTCCGACCCGATCTCCTCGGGCTCCTCGTCCCCACCGCCGACTTCGGGCACTTCACGATCCACCGAGTCGGTTTCCTCCCCGTACATCTCCAGCGCGCGGTCCGCGCGCCGGACGACAAACCCCAGGGCCTTCTCCAGGAAGAAGTCCGGGAGCCCCTCCGGCCCCTGGAGGAGGATCTCGTTATCGTCGCCAAACGAGAAGCTCGCCGCCTTGAGCCCGGCCCGAAACCACTCCTCCGCCTCGTCGGACGGGAAGGCCAGCGCCTTCGCCCGGGCGCGCTTCTCCAGCACCTCCAGGGCGGTGTAGCCGGTGTCGTAATACTGGTCGGTGTAGCTCGCGGCCCCGCCGGTGAAGACGTGAAGCTCGTGCCGGATCCCGGACCAGTACCAGTCCCGGAGCCCCCGTCGCCACCCGTGGTCGGTCGGGTCCTCTGGGGGCTCTTCCGGAAGCGGGTGAAGACTGGGTTTTCCCTCCGGTCGGCTCGTGTCAACGTCGTCCAGAGAATTTACCATTGTACCGCGTCGCCGGTGTCGAAGAACTCGAAGAGGTCCTCCCGAAGCGTGTAGTCTCCAGACTCATCGAGGG
>CAZTDC010000291.1:0-4647 GCA_964612165.1 uncultured Salinivenus sp. | reverse complement strand
CGAACCTCTCCCGGACGGGCTTCACGGTGGACGATCTCGCGGCCGAGGTGGGCCTTAGTCCCCGTCAGCTCCAGCGCAAGCTCAAGCGCCTCACCGACACTTCCCCTGCATCCTTCATCCGTCGCTATCGGCTCGATGTGGCGGCACAACTGATCGAGAACGAGGCCGGCACCGTGTCGGAGATCGCTTACGAGGTGGGCTTTGGGACGCTGGAGACCTTTGCCACCCGCTTCGAAGAGCAGTTCGGCTGCCCGCCGTCGCACTATCCAGATGAATCCCGGGACGCCTCTTAATTCCTGAGCAAGTCAGAAAAAAGTCTCCGCCACGCTATAGGTTCACATTTCTGAAAATTGCTCCGCCTATCCACGTCGATAAGGGACTCTCAGGGGGGCCCGTCAAGGTGAAACGCGACAATCTTCCCCGTCAAATGCGACATGTCGCGTTTCACGGGGAAAAATGTCGCATTTGGGTCTGGACGCGGTCGTATGCTTGCCGTCCCGTCATTCGGGGACGATTCAGCGGTCGGGTTCCCGCCCGTCCACGCATTTCGATTTCGACGCGTCCATTCATCAGTCTTTCCCTTTCCATGCTGCGACTGCGCCTCCCCCTTCTTCTCACGCTCGCACTCACACTCATCACCGGTTGGGCGACACCGGGCCACGCCCAGCAGGGCGCCCTCACGCTGGACGGGGACGGGGATTACGCCACTGCCGACGATCCGGCCGACGACTCCCTCGACCTGGCTGGGACCTCGTTTTCGATCGAGCTCTGGATCAAGCACGATGGCAACAGCGCCGACCAAGCGGATGTCGTTACCAAATTCAATGGAAGCAACGGATACAGTCTTCAACTCCTCGGGGGAGGAGAAACACCTGTTTTGAACTTTACCACCCATCGGGGAGGCTCGTTTTTCAGGTCCAACAGCGGCATTCCCGCCGGCCGGTGGACGCACGTGGCCGTCACCTACGACGCCGGCGGAGACACGCAACGGATGTACATCAACGGCAAACTCGACGCGACGAATAGCGGTGCCAACGGGCCTAGAGAAACCGACGCGAAGCTCTGGATTGGGTCCGAGAGGGGCGGGACCAGTAACTTCGTCAGTGGCCAAATCGACAACCTCCGCATTTGGAACGACGCGCGCACCGCGACCGAGATCGAAGAAAGTTACTTCAGCGAACTGGGGGGTAGCAATTCCAATCTGGTTGCCGTCTACCATTTCAATTCGAGTAGCAGCGGCACGGTCTCCGATCTCGGCGGAACCCACACACTGACCCTTTCCGGTGATGCTGAGGTGGCCGGACGTGGAGCTACAGTCGTGCCCCCGGACGTGATGACCAGCTCCCAAAACGGTTCTGTGACTCTTCGGTGGGACGAGCGCACCGGACCCAACGGCGCAAATGCCGCCTCCGAGTTCAAGGTTTACCGAACAGAAAAGCCAAACGGCTCTCGCGGTCAGCCGATCGCTACGGTCTCCGGAGATACCTCTTACACCGACGATGGCGTTTCAAATAACACGACGTACCACTATGAGGTCGCGTCGGTGAACGGAAACGGGACCGAGGGCGACTTCTCGCCGCCTGCTTCCGCCACGCCTTACGACGATCGCGGCGGCGCAGCTCTTTCCTTGTCGACGGGCGGGTACGCCTCGGTTGATAATCGGCCTGCGCTCAAGCTCTTCGAGACCTCCTATAGCATCGAACTATGGATCAAGCACGACGGCAACAGTGCCGAAGACGCGGATATCATAACCAAATTCAATGGAAGCAACGGCTACACGCTCTCCTTCGTTGGGAGCGGGGAAGCCCCCACTCTGAATTTCACTACTCACCGCGCGGGCTCATTTTTCCAGTCCAATAGCGGCATTCCCGCTGGCCGGTGGACCCACGTGGCCGTTACGTATGACGCTGACGGAGACACACAGCGGCTCTACATTAACGGGGAACTCGATGCGACCAATACCGGCGCAAGTGGTCCCCGAGACACCGACGAAACGCTCTGGATCGGGGCCAACGAAGGCGGTGCCAGCGCGCATTTCAGCGGACAAATCGACAATCTGCGAATTTGGACCGACGAACGGTCGCCCTCAGAGATTGAGGCGAACTACACGGCGGAGGTCAATGGTAACGAACCCGACCTCACGGCAGCCTGGCAGTTCAACGATCGGAACCGGAGCCCAGCCCTCGGCACCGAGACGGACTTCGGGCACCAGAAAATGACTCTATCGAACGGAACGGGTTCGGCGGCACAAGCCGCCCCCGGCGCCGATCCGCTCCCCCCCTTCCACTACGCCACGACGGGGGACGGCGAGGCCACTGTCCAGTGGACGCCGCGCGCCCCGATGGAGTCGAGCGAGCAAACCGTCTACCGCTCCACGAGCGTCGACGGCACCGGCCGGCAGGCACTTACCACGACGACCGACACCAGCTACGTGGACACAGGCCCCTCGAACGGAACGACCTACTTCTACGAGGTCACAAACACGAACGCCGCCGGCCAGGAAAGCGACTACGGCCCCCCGGTTTCGCTCACGCCGGGGACGCGCGGAATTAACGCGCTCACGCTCGATGGGGACCTTGATCATGCCGTCGTCGAGGACCGTCCTGCGTTCAAACTCTTCAATACCTCCTACACCATCGAGTTGTGGCTCAAGCACGACGGCAACAGCGACGAGGACGCATACATTTTGACCAGAAACGACGGAAGCAACGGCTACGTGCTCTCCTTGGACGGAAGTGGAGAAACGCCGCCCCTCCGATTTGGCACTTTTCGGGCGAGCTCTTCTGTCACGTCAAACAGCGGGATTCCGCCCGAACAGTGGATCCATGTGGCCATCACCTACGACGCTGATGGGGACACGCATCGGCTTTACATCAACGGCCAGCTCGACGCGACCCGGAGCGGGGCAAGTGGTCCCAGGGAAATCGACGGAAAACTCTGGATCGGGTCCGTGGTAGGTGGATCCAGCAATTTCCTTAGCGGCCAGATCGATAACCTCCGCATCTGGGAAACGGCGCGCTCCGTCGCACAAATCCGGCAGAGCTTCCTCGATGAACTGGTAGGAAATGAGGAAGACCTCCTGGCTTCCTGGCGCTTTGACGAGAACAGCGGGCCGGCCTACAGCATCCGCGACCGCCGCCTCACCGCCTCCCTCAAGAACGACGCGTCGCTCACGACGGCCGACCGCCCGACCCGCGTCCTGCCGCCCAACACGGTCTCGGCGACCGAGGACGGCCAGGAGGTCACCCTCACCTGGAACGACACCACGGGCCTGGCGCCGACGAAGTACCGCATCTACCGCTCTACCGCGCCGATCGACTCAGTCTCGCCCGCCCCGAAGTCGCTCCTCTACGACTCGACCGACGCGACGACGACCACCTTTGTCGACTCGAACGTCACGACGGGCCAGACCTACTACTACCGCCTGACGGCCGTGGACTTCCGGCCGGCCGAAAGCGGCTTCTCCGTGCAGGACTACGCCTTCCTCTACCCCCGAGAGGTGACCGCCGACGCGGCCCGCTCGTTCGGCGACGCCTCCGGCCCGGGCGACTACCGCCTCGTGGCCCTGCCCGGGCAGGTCGACCGCGCCCTCGCGCAGACGCTCAGCGGCGAGGCCGGCATCGAGTGGCAGGCCTTCTGGGACGACGGCTCGGACAGCGAGCCCTTCGTCCGCTTCGACGGCAGCGACACGTTCGACTTTCGGGCCGGCCGGGGCTTCTGGCTCACCGGCAAGCAGGACTGGAGCGTCGCGGAAACCTTCTCGACGGTCCCGCTGCAGGCGGACACCGCCGCCAAGATTCCGCTCAACGACGGCTGGACGATCATCTCCAACCCCTTCGATCAGGCAGTCTCCTGGGGCGTCGTCGAGCGGGCCAATGGAGGCGACCTTCAGGGGCTCTGGCCCTTCGACGGGGCCTTCGACGACACCACGACGACCTTTCGCTCCGCCCTCAGCGGGCGAGCCTACTACTTCCTCAACGACAGCAGCAACCGGGACTCGCTCGTGATCCCGTATCCGGGCGCGCCCCCCAGCGATGTCGTCTCGAAAACGGACGAGGCGGCCGCTGGGCCCCTCCTCGCGATCAGCGCCGCGCCGGCAGGGGACGGCGGCCCCGCCTCGACCGTGCGGCTGGGCCTTGCGGAGACGGCGGTCGGCGAGGACGCCCTGATCGCCCCGACCGGCCGCTTCGAGCCGGTGAGCCTGCGCCTCCAGCGCCCTGACGCCGAGAGCGTACCGTCTCGCACCCGCGACCTGATGCAACGGCGTCGCGTGCTGGACGGGGAGGGAACGACCTTCCCCCTGCGCCTGACCCGCCGGACCGACGGCCCGATCACGCTCCACGCCGAGAACGTGTCGGCGCTGGCGAGCCCGGCCGTGGCCCTGATCCGACCGGGCACCGGCGAGACGTGGGACCTCCGCTCCACGGACCGGATCACGATGGATCCCGACGGCGAGACGACCAGCCTGACGGTCGCCGTCGGCACCGAGGCCTACGTGCAGAGCAAACAGAGCACGGCCCTCCCCGATGAGGTGACGCTCCGGGCATACCCGAATCCGGTGCGGGCCCAGGGCACCCTCGCCTACGCCCTGCCGAAGGAGACGGACGTGACCCTCCGCGTCTACGACGTCCTCGGGCGCGAAGTGGC
>CAZTDC010000290.1:0-4648 GCA_964612165.1 uncultured Salinivenus sp. | reverse complement strand
GACGACGCGCCGGAAGCGGTCGTGACGGGAGCAATCCAGGCCATCCGGCACGCCGAGCAGGACTTGGAAGTTCTGCTCGTAGGCCCTGAAGATCGGATCCGAGAGGTGCTGGATACGCATCCGGAGGCTCCAGGCGCATCCCTCCAGGTTGTTGACGCCCCCGAGGTTATCGGCATGGGAGAGGCGCCGTCCTCGGCGGTGAAGCAAAAGACGAGTTCCTCCATTCACCGAGGCCTGGCTGCCCACCACGACGGTATGGCCGATGCCTTCGTGAGTGCCGGGAATACCGGTGCGGTCATGGGGGCAGCCATGTTTATCCTCGGCCGCATCTCAGGCGTCGAGCGGCCCTCGATTGCGAGCTTCTTTCCCAACCTAAAGGGCTCCTCGGTTGTGCTCGACATCGGCACGAACGTGGATTGCAAGCCGTCTCACCTCGTGCAGTTTGCCCGCATGGGAACCATCTACGCCCGTCAGGTGCTGGACAACGATGATCCCACGGTGGGGCTCATCAACATCGGCGAGGAGCCCGGCAAAGGCAACGAGCGCGTCAAGAAGGCCTACGAGCTTCTGCGGGAGGCCGAGAATCTGCACTTCGTGGGCAACGTCGAAGGAGGCGATCTACTCTTCTACGCCGCTGACATTCTCATCTGTGACGGGTTCGTGGGCAACGTGCTGCTGAAGTTCGGCGAGAGCATGACGGGCGTGCTCTCGGAAATGACGCAGCAGGAGATGGATCGTCAGGACCTCGATTCCGACGAGCAGGAGCTCGTGACGGGGGTGCTTCGAGAGGTGAGCAAGCACTTCGATCCCGAATCGCAGGGCGGGGCTCCTCTCCTCGGCGTAAACGGAAACGTCCTCATCGGGCATGGTCGCTCTTCGCCCGACGTCCTTGAGCAGATGATCCACGCGGCGGCGGGGATTGCCTCCGTCAACGTCGTCGACGCCATCCGGGCCGCCTTTCAGCCGAACGCCGCGTAAGCCCCCCGTCGTCCCGTTCTCCCCACCACAGCTCGTTTCTTGACATGCCCTCGTCTTCACGCCGAGCCGCCATCACGTCCGTCGGGCACTACCTGCCGGAGCAGCGGCTCACAAACAGCGACCTGGAACAGATGGTGGAGACCGACGACGAGTGGATCCGCACGCGGACCGGCATCCGGGAGCGGCGCATCCTCGGCGACGACAGCAAGGCCACGTCGTTCATGGCCACCGAGGCGGCCCGGGAGGCCCTCGACAAGCGGGGGCTTACCCCCGACGACGTGGACGTGATTGTCGTGGCCACGGTGACGCCTGATATGCTCTTTCCCGCCACGGCGTGCCTCGTCCAGGACAATTTGGGAGCCTCCAACGCCTGGGGCTTCGACCTCTCGGCGGCGTGCAGCGGCTTCCTCTATGCCCTCACCACCGGCGCCCAGTTCATTGAAACGGGGAAGTCGGACACGGTGCTCGTCATTGGGGCCGATAAGATGAGCTCGATTGTCGACTACACCGACCGCACGACCTGTATTCTGTTCGGGGACGCGGCGGGGGCCGTCGTACTGGAAGCGGATGAGGAGGCGGGCCTCGTGGACACCGTTCACCACGTCGACGGGGAGCACAAGGACCTCCTCTGCATGGAAGGAGGAGGCAGCCTGAATCCGCCCACCCACGAGACGGTGGACCAGCACATGCACTACATCCATCAGGATGGACGACAGGTCTTCAAGTTTGCCGTCACGCGCATGGCCGACGTATGTGTGGAGGTCATGGAGCGCAACGGCCTGACCACCGACGACGTGCAGTACCTCGTTCCCCACCAGGCCAACCAGCGCATCATCGACGCCACGGCCAAGCGCATGGGACTGGCCGACGAGAAAGTCATGCTCAACATCGACCGGTACGGCAACACCACGGCGGCCACGATTCCCCTCTGTCTTTTCGACTGGGAGGAGGAGCTGGATCGGGGCGACGGCCTCATCCTCACGGCCTTCGGCGGCGGCTTTACGTGGGGGGCAAGCTATCTCACCTGGGCGTACGATGGCGCCGAGGCGGCGGCATAGATCTCATCTGAGCGAGGGGGCAGGAGACCCAGAATGGCTGATTGCGCGCACTCTCTGAACCAGTTTCCGACCAGAACATGGCAACCGCGTTTCTCTTCCCCGGCCAGGGCTCACAATCGGTGGGCATGGGCTACGAACTCTACGAAGAGTTCCCCGAAGCCCGAGCTCGCTTCGAGACCGCCAACGAGTTACTTGATGTCGATCTCCTCACGCTCATGTTCGGGCTCGATTCGAGCCTCGACGACCCGGAGGAGCAGCTGAAGCAAACGGCCATCACGCAGCCGGCCCTCTACACGCACAGCCTGGCGGCGATGGCGGTGCTGGACGAGACGGGCGTGCACCCCGATCTGGCGGCCGGGCACAGCCTGGGCGAATACAGTGCGCTGGCGGCCGTGGGCGCGCTCTCTTTTGAGGACGGGCTGCGCGTGGTGCGGCGACGGGGCGAGCTCATGGCCGAGGCCGGCACCCAACGCCCTGGAACGATGGCGGCCGTCATGGGCGCCGACGACGCAGACGTGGAAGAGGCCTGTGCGTCCGTCTCGGAGGAAGGGGACGGGGTCGTGCAGACGGCCAACTACAACGCGCCCGGCCAGGTCGTCATTTCGGGCGACCCGGAGGCCGTAGAGCAGGCCACCGCCCGCATCAAGGGCCGCGCCATCCCGCTTCCGGTGAGCGGAGCGTTCCATTCCCCGCTCATGGAGTACGCCCGGGAGGGGCTGGCTGAGGTGCTCGACGCCGTCGAGATTCAGGAGCCGAGTTGCCCGGTGTACCTCAACGTGACGGGCGCGCCCAGCACCGATCCCGACGAGATTCGACAGCGGCTCATGGAGCAGTTGCTCTCGCCGGTGCGATGGGCCCAATCGCTTCAGCACATGCAGGACGACGGCGCCACCCGGTTTGTGGAGGTGGGGGCCGGAGACGTGCTTCGGGGCCTCGTGGGGCGCACGCTTGGGAAGGACGTTGAAACGGCAGGAGCAGGAACCCCTGAAGAGATCAACGCCCTGGCTGATTCGGCCTGACAAAGTGGAGCAGTCGACGGTGCATGGGGAACGCGCGTCGAATGGAGTGAGTGCGAACGCGTGCGGGTTCCCCCTCCGCTCTCTCCGTCCCTACCCAGTGCCTGCCATGACGCTGTGCCTTCCGATTGCTCCTCGGGTTCTCTTTGGTTTCGTCCTTCTGGGCGTTGCCCTCGGCGGATGTGGCGGCGGATCCACCTACTCGTTCGACCAAGGGGACCTCGCTCAGCGATTTTTGCCGACCGAGCGGTCGGTCGACCATCATCCAGACTCGCTCGAATCCCTCTCGATCACGAAGGAAGACGGGAGGTATGTGTTCGAGCTCGAAAACGACTACGAAGCCCTTCATCGAAAATGGTCGTGCACCTACCAGAGTCTGGGCGCGGGGCGCAGCCGCAACGGTCGCTCGTACGCCACCTTTTGGAGCCGCGAACTCTCGCTGGCTGCCTTACAACCGGAAGTCGGAATCAGCACGCTGAGCCAAGACCAGGCCGAGAAGAGCATGAAGAAGCGCCGAGAGGAGTACGGTCGCTCCATTCAGATCAACGTATACTGGTTCGAGGGAGAGGGGAATTCGCGCCTCGCGGGTCCTGGAACTCGAGCGAACCTCTACGTGAACGGAAAACAGTATCGACCCAACAAGGAATCAAATGGACCTCTTCGGGAGACCTTTCTTCCGAAAGAGGGACGGGCGGCACTCTACCGACGCAACACGTTTCACTTTTCCCGGGTGGTCGATAGCACGGATATCCTGAAAGACGCGCAGGGGATGGAACTCTATATTAAGAAGTCCGGCGGGGCCTCTCGCGTCCGCTTTGCCTGGTCGTGGGAGAATGCGAACCAGGCCGAGGCCCATTCCGGCGACCGAGGTCGGATCCGGCATGCGAGCGAGGAGAACCAGGGGGCTCTCGATCCCTCCCTCTTCCCGTCCGCCGTTCGGGAACCGCCCACACGGACCGCCGCCGCGGGCGTTGAGCAGTAGCCCCTTCGTCGGTCGACGCTATAAACTTGCACCTTCCCTTCTCACAATCTACCACTTGTCGTTCATGCAGGTTGATCTCAGCGACGCAACCGTGCTCGTCACGGGCGGTACGCGGGGCATTGGGCGTGCCATCGTCGAATCCTTTGCCGAGGCGGGGGCCCGGGTTGCATTCACCTATCGCTCCTCGACCGACGAGGCCGCCGCGCTCGTCGATTCACTGGAGGACCGGGGCACCGAGGCCTTTTCCCTACAGGGCGACGTGGCCGACTTCGACGTGGCGCAGTCGCACGTCGACGCCGTGCTCGACCGCTGGGACACGCTCGACGTGCTCGTCAACAACGCTGGCATCACGCGGGACGGGCTCATGCTTCGACTGAAGGAGGACGACTGGGACGCGGTCATCGACACCAACCTGAAGGGGGTGTTCAACTTCTCGAAGGCCGCCTACCGACCCATGATGCGCAGTGGCGGATCGATCATAAACATCTCCTCCGTCGTGGGCACCACGGGAAACGCGGGGCAAACGAATTACGCGGCCTCGAAGGCCGGAATTGTCGGCTTCTCGAAGAGCCTGGCCAAGGAACTGGGCAGCCGCGACGTCACCGTCAACGTGG
>CAZTDC010000289.1:0-4649 GCA_964612165.1 uncultured Salinivenus sp. | reverse complement strand
CGGCAGCTTTCGGTCTCGGACCTGGCCAGTGGGGTGTATTTCCTGCGGCTTCGGGTCGACGGGACAACCCAAACACGGCGGCTGACGGTCGTGCAGTAAGACCTCTGCGGCGGCCCGCCCGCTCATTTGGTTCGCCGTCCGTCTGGCCGCAATGGATTGGACGGACTCACCATTTCGTTCTCAACTGATCAGCAATCACCGCACACGAACGCCCCATTCGGATCTGAATTCGAGCCGCGGCGAGCCCGGGCCCTCCGCACGGCCCTCCCCTCCTTGCCGCGAACCGGACACCCAGGCCTCCCCATCTTGTCGGCCCCACGCACTGAGACCCCTATCCCGTGCTCCTCGCCCTCTCCGACATCCCGCTCCGGAGCGCCTCCTTTTCCCTGGAAAATCGATGGCTGCTCTGGTCGAAGGCCCGGCTCTACGCCGACCGACTGGTGCTGTCGGGGTGGGGCCTCTGGGAACGGTACTGGCGCCAAATCCCACTGGACGACATCGAGAAGGTCGAGCGCGACGAAATGCAACTGCTCCTACACCTCGAAGACGGGACCGACATCGCCATCCACCTGAACAGGGCGGAACGCTGGTTGACGGCCATTCAGGTCCATCGGGAGGTGCAACAGCAACGATCTTGATCTGACGCCTTCCCGACGACGTCCGGGCAATCGTTGCGTTCTCCGTTCTTCTTCCTCCCGAGACAAGACGGCACAGGAACAGGTCCTCCCCACCCTCAACCGAAGAAAAAGAGAGCTTACCAATCCTAGGAAGTGCCACTCGTGTCCAGACGGGCCTTCAGTGAATCCACAAACACGCTTTCCGTAAAGCTCGGATTTTCTGTGATCTGTTTGATGGCCTTTCGACGCCTGGTCGAATCCTGTTCTTCCCTGGCCTTCTTCCACAGGCCGGACACGGCCACATCCATCTCTTTTTGCGTGAGGGCATCCGGCCGTACCCAACCGGCGTCCCACCAGCTTGCCCCTCGACGGATGCCTTTTGCCTTGACCCAGCTATCCTGGGTGTCTGTGACGGCAACCACATCCATCGCCTGAAAGCTCTTGTCCGTGCTGGCCATCGGGGTGGGCCGCTCGTGAATCACGGTCCTCTTTCGAACGGCGGCCGGCTTGGCGTTCGTCACGATCATGTCGCTGCGCACCCAGCCTTCGTCCCCGCCCTTGAGCCGAACCTTGCTATAGTTCTTGGTCTCTCCCCCTCGCTCTCCCTCCTCGGTCTCATTCAGGAAGGTGAAGGTCTCCCCCACGTTCAAACTGGTCACATAGTCCCCATCCGAACCGGCGGATTCTCGCACGGGTGCCCCCTGATAAATGCACACGGCCTCGACCGGCCCCTGCTCGTCTCCCTTTTGGGCAGAAGCCTGTGCAGAGGCGTCCGGGTCCGACTCGTTCTTGGCCGTCGCTTCGGACTGTACGTCCTGATCGTCCGCCTGCTGGCCCTCTTCCCCGCCACAGCCGACGAGGAGCACGCCGCCGGCCACAAGGAGAAGAGCCATCCAACGGCGAGCCAGGGCGCCCGACCGAAAATTATTCCTCCGAAAATGATGCCTGAAGGTAAGCATGACGGTTCAGTTGCCTCCTAAAAAAGGTCGAAAAGCGCTCAACGATGCTCGCCCCTCTCCAACCTGCGGGTGAGGGTCAGTACTGAAGAAACCGATACCGGTTTGTGTTGAGTCGGCTTCAAACAGAAAAGACCAGAAAAGAAAGAAGGAGAGTGTACCTACTTGGTACCCAAAAAACCACCACTTCTGGACAATGTCCAGATGAAGCGGTCGGGCACTGTGGAACTCAGGGGGGCGGGATCTGCCTCAGTGCCTTAGCGACACGGCACAGAGTTGTCCTGGACAGAGGGAAAATGCCCCTTACAGCTTCTCCCTCCCAGAAGCCCCACCCACCAATGAGACTCATCGGGCCGCCGCCCGCTCCAGTCGGTCGTTGAGCGCACGGCCCAGCCCCTCCATTGGGACCCGCTGCGCGTAGATCACCGAACACCCCTCCCGGTCACACGCCCGGAAAAAGGCAAAAACGTCGTGCGCATAGGTCTCTACGTCCGGCACTACGTGAACCGATCGAAACGCCGCCCCGTCCTCCGGTGGGGCAAGCCCAATGTATCCGGCCTCTTCGCACGCCGAGACGTCGGACGGATCGTCGACGAGGCGGACCTGCGCGGCGGGCGCGTAGTGTCGGTGCTTGGTGCCGGGACTCCGCGGCGCATCGGCCTCCTCGCCCTCGTCAACCGCAACCGTCCCGATCACCGCTTCGAGCGCCTCGACCGACACGGCGCCCGGGCGTAATACCACGGGGGGCTCCGTCGTGCAGTCCAGAACGGTTGACTCCACCCCCGCTTCCGTGCGCCCCCCCTTCAGGATGCACGCGATGCGGCCGTCCAGGTCCTCCTGCACGGCCGCCCAGGTCGTGGGGCTGGGACGCCCGGAGCGGTTGGCGGAGGGAGCAGCAACCGGCGTATCGCACGCCCGCAGAAAGGCCTGTGCTGTGTCGTGCGCCGGCATGCGCACCCCTACCGTATCGAGCCCGGCCGTCACCACCGATGGGAGACCCGGATGCTTCGGCAGAATGAGCGTGAGCGGCCCCGGGGCAAAGTGAGTAAAAAGCGTATCGGCGTGGTCGGGCACCGCCGACGCCACGTCGTCCACCTGCGCTCGGGTGGCGACGTGCACGATGAGCGGATTATCGGGCGGGCGGCCCTTGGCCTCGTAGATGGCCGACACCGCCGCTTCCTGCAGTGCGTCGGCGCCGAGCCCGTAGACCGTCTCGGTCGGGAAGGCTACCAGCTTGCCCTGCTTGAGAAAGGCGGCCGCCTCGGTCGGCGAAGACGTCAGAATCGTATCCACGATGGGGTGCGTGTGCAGTCAGACGCGTACTACGGATCGGCCGTGCCGAGCACCTGCCGCATCAGCCGACGCATGCGATCGACGTGCGTTCCCTCCCAGTATACCGTCTCGCAGGTAGGGCACTGGCGGAAGTCCTCGTTGACCCGACGGGCGTGCGGGGGCACCTCCTCGGCCACCACCTCCGCCTCGGCGGGCTCTAGGAGGGTGTTGCAATCGAAACATCGGCTGAAGGGATCGAGCGCCGAATCGTCCAGCGCAAATCGATCGACGACCTCTGCAAACTGTTGCTTTGGCGCTGTGCTCCGCACAAACGCCCCCAGCCCCACCCGACTTCGCTTCAAGAGGTCGACGTCACGGGTCAGCAGAATTCGATCCTCTTCGTCAGACCGTCGCGCCAGGTGCTCGTCGTCCCAGTCCGGATCGTATTTCGTGTCGAGGCCCAGCATGCGCAGGTGGCGCGCAAGCCGCCCGAGGTGCCCGTCGCACACGAACCGTAGGGGCTCGGGCCACGGCGGGCGCAGGGCCGTCTCGGGCCGATCCATCTGCTGGATCCAGGGATAGACGCTCACCCGATCCCCCGCCTCAAGGGTCGCATTGAAGGAGACCGGGTGCTCGTTTGCCACGATGAGATCCACCTCCGGGTGGGGCACGCCCTGCGCCTCGATGGCGTCCTTGACCGACGGCCGCCCCCAAAACGCATACCGCACCGCCGATTGTCGCCGGGCCTCCGGTAGGAAGTCGTTCAACAACCCATAAAACCGGAAGAAGGCCTGTTTCTTCGTGGCAGGCATGACAAGCACCCCCTGTTTTTCTCATTCTTGCCGGCTGGACGTCCGGGCGTTCCTGCCCCCGTACGCTACAGGCAGCGGCCAAACAAGGTGGCAGGTGAGCGTCCCCTCATCAGAATTCGTTTCCAACATCCTCACCCGGCCCCATTCTGCACGGCAATCGCATCTTAACCCTGATCGTCCGCTTCCTTCCCACACGGCTGGATTTGCTTCGCTCATGCTCCCGTGCCCCCATTCTCCCGTGCTTTCAGGGGAACCCCCACAAGCAAAGGCGTCTGAGCCTCCGTTCGTCCGAAATCAAATTCTAACATACGATTGCCCTGCCCCATTCTGAAGACAGTTGATTTTCGCTTCGTGCCTCTATAGGATCGAAGACACTGATCCGTGGAAAAGTTTTCGCCCTCCGAAAACGATTTTCAAATTCGCGGATTGGTGCGACGTTGACCTTCCGGTCCAGACCCCGACCCTCTATGTCCCAGTCCTCCTCCCCTGCCCCGACAGATCCATCTCCCTCCTCCCTGGTCGAGGAGACGGATGCGTCTGAGGTCGTCGACGTCCTTCAGGAGGCCGCCTCCCGCGTGCTCCAGCGTCGCTTCCGCGTGGTCCTGCTCGTTCGGAACGCCTACGAGCGCATGACGGCCCATTCAGACGTGCTCTCGGCGGTGTGGAGGGACCTCCGTACGATGATGCGTCTGGTGCTCCACTGGGCCAATCGCTCGTACCAGCGGGTCTCCTGGACCCCGTTGGTCCTCATCGTGGGGGCGCTTCTTTACTTCGTCGTTCCCGCCGACCTGGTGCCGGACGCGCTCGGCGCGCTGGGTTTCGTGGACGACGTGACCGTCATCACGAGCGTCGTGAACCGGGTCCGGCATGAGCTCGACCGGTTCCGCGAGTGGGAAGGGCAACGAGCGCTCCCCGAGTGAAGAGCGTCGCCCGTTCCTCAACCGCCCCCTCTTCGTTTCCGACCATCTTCTTTTGTAACCCTCCACGGTACA
>CAZTDC010000288.1:0-4678 GCA_964612165.1 uncultured Salinivenus sp. | reverse complement strand
ACCTGGGACCGGGCCGAGGTGGGCTATCGCGTCCGCATCAAGGAGCTGTTTTAATTCCAAGCGCTCTGGATCTACCTGGGCGTAACGACTGCACGTCCATGGAGAACAGCCTGATTTCTGACCGCCATCATTTCGATTCAGCACCTCAACCGGAGAATCCGATCATGATTGTGAAGCCGGTCATAAATTAAAACGGGTTCTATGCCGGCGGTGGAGGGAAAAGCCGTGCAGGTCAACTATGCCCAACCGGCCGCGCCCGTCCAAATCGAGTCGGTCCAGGGATCGATGCGACGGACCCTCCCCAAAGACGCGGGCTTCGACCTGGAAGCGGACCTGCAGACCGCCGATCAGCTCACGTCGGCGGCTTCCTTCTCGCTGCCGCCCCCAGACGGGAACGACGACGAAGGACACGTCAACGGCGGCGGGCCGCTCGTGTCGATTGAGCCCGTCTCCGCCCCAATCGAACTGCGCGCCCGCTGACGCCCCGGACCGTGAGCGCCCGCATCGGATGTGCTCAGCAGGACTACTGCTCTGCCGACCCAGTCGGCTCGCTGGCGGTCGCCGACGAGGAGGCCTCGTCGTCCTCCCCCACCGGCAGCCGAACGGCAAAACAGGTGCCCTCTCCCTTCTCCGTCTCCACGTCAATGGTGCCGCCCAGCTCCTCAACGAGGTGATCGACGATGGACAGCCCCAGCCCGCTTCCCTCATACTCCCGCTCCAGGCCCTCGGACTCCTGTCGGAAGGCCTGAAACACGTCCGGCAACAGGTCCTCGCGAATACCGATGCCCGTGTCCTCTACCTCCAACACCACGGAGTCGGCGTCCCGAACCACCCGCACCTGCACCGTCCCCCCTTCCGGCGTGAACTTGACTGCATTCTCCAGCAGATTGCGGGCAATGTGGCGAAGGGCATTCTCATTCCAGTACCCCTCGACCGCATGATCGGGCCAGGCTGTTTCTACGGTGATGTCCTTTTCGTCTGCCGTCGGCTGGAGCAACTCGACGGTCTCCTCGATCACCTCCACGATCGGCACGTTCTCTACCTCCAGCACCTCGGCGCCCGATTCGAGCTTCGAGAGCTGAAGGATTGACTCCAGGGTTTCGGACAGACGCTGGCTGCTCTCGTGGGTTCGCTGAGCAAACCGTTGCAGGCGCCCCTCCAGGTGGTCCTTGAGAACCTCCGAAAAGCCGATGATGGAGGTCAGGGGCGTGCGGATCTCGTGGCTCATGTTGGCCAGCATCGCCGTTTTGACCCGACTGGCCTCCTCGGCCCGTTCCTTCGCCTCCCGGAGCTCCCGTTGCTGCCGCTTCTGCTCGGTGACGTCGAGCGCGACCGTCATTCCCGACACCACCTCTCCGTCGCTCCCCTGCACAGGCAGCGTCAACACCTGGTAGTGCTTCTCCTGGTATTGCCGTTCGAAGACGTGGACCTCCCCCTCCAGTGCTCGTCGATAGTAGGCCTCCAGTTCCTCGGCCAGCCCCTGGGGGAAAAGGTCGCTGGGCGCCCGTCCCTCCACTTCAGAGGGGGAGACGCCCAGCTCCTCCAGTTCAGCGCCCCCAGCGAGGGTGTACGTCAGATTCTCATCAAAGAGGAAGACCGCCCCGCGCGGAAAGTTCTCCACCAGCGTCTGATACCGGTTCTTCGTCCGCTGAAGCTCATTCTCCGCCTCCCTGCGCTCGGTAATGTCCAACAGGAAGCCGTTGAACACGACCTCCTCGTCCCGCACCCGGGGCGCGGAGGTGCCGAGGAGCCAGATCCGCTCGCCGGAGGGCGTATCGAAAGGCACCTCGAAGCGCCAGTTGGTGCGTTCCGTGACGGCCTCCTCAATCGATTCGAGCGCCCGTTCGCGGTACGGCGACGGCACCCGCTCGAGCACGCGCTCGTAAAATCCCTCCGGATCGGACGAGACCCCGAGCACCTCTTCGGCGTGCTCACTTACGAAGTAGCTCCCCCGGCTGCCATCGGGCCGGCCGTAGAACTGGAAGACCACGCCCGGGATGCTGTTGGCCAGGCCACGAAGGCGGGACTGGCGCTCCCGGAGCTGCTCGCGCGTCGACACCAATCGCCGAATGGCCACCCCAAGCACGAGGGAGACGGTCGCCATGCTCCCCAGAAGAACCGCCTCCTCAGCCAACGACTGTTTCCGCACCAGGACCGCCCCGACCGTTGCCACAAAGCTCGCGGCGGTAAACCAAAACACCGGCCAGATCGAACGGGCCCCGATGCCAACTATAACAGTAAAGATCGCATGAAGCAAAAGGAGACCGATCGCGTAGTCGCTGGCAAAGTCGTTCAGGGCGGTGACGACGATGAACCACGCGATGATAACCGCGATTGCCCCCCGCACCCACAAGGAAAAGGTGCGGCGAACCCGTTCCGACAGGTAGGACGCGATGAAGACGCCGGCCAGACAGCCGGCGACCGCAATGCGGGCCCAAACCGGATCCGTCGTGGCCTCCGGGCTCGAGAGTGCGTACAGCGGAATGAAGAGCAGACCCAAGACGGCCCCAATCAGAAACAGGAGGCGATGGGCTTGCACCTGAGACCGTTCTCGCGCGGACAGGCCCTCATCGGTCGGTCGAAAGACGGTAAAAAAGCCCGAACGAGACATGAACGGTGCGGTCGAAGGTAGCAAGAGACGGACCGACAGAAGGAATGGCCCAGTAAGAGGGCCGCTGGTTTCCAAAAAGGCAGCCGTGCAGGCCTGCGTTGAATGAGATTTAGTTCCCTCACATCCTTACACCCGTTCGCCCTTCGTTGTTTGAACGAGATCCTCCGATCATTGGCCTCTCCTCAACTCCTTCTCCTCACATCTCCCAACGACCCGCTTTGCAGGTCCGGGTTCCCCCTGAACCGTCCGCCTGGACAATTGCGCGATGAGAATACTTCTCGTTCTCCGGCCCCTCCACGGCAATCGCATCTTACCCCTGATCGTCCGCTTCCTTCCCACACGGCTGGATTTGCTTCGCTCATGCTCCCGTGCCCCCATTCTCCCGTGCCTTCAGGGCAACAACCACAAGCAACGGCGTCCGAGCCTCCGTTCGTCCGAAATCAAATT
Organism: uncultured Salinivenus sp.; assembly: GCA_964612165.1. Taxonomy (GTDB): domain Bacteria; phylum Bacteroidota; class Rhodothermia; order Rhodothermales; family Salinibacteraceae; genus Salinibacter. The sequence continues at coordinate 1,620 of CAZTDC010000288.1, read as the reverse complement.
CTCACATACGATTGCCCTGATGGTCCCTCCGTTGACTTTTGCCGGGCGGCCTCGATATTATGGCGGTGCCGTTCCATTCCGATCTTCAGCCGCCGCCCGTCCCATGCTCCGCTCCGTCCTCCGATCCCTGCTCGCCGTCCTCCTGTGCCTGCCCCTGCTGGCCGCCTCCGGTCACGCTCAGGAGATCCCTGCGGACTCGGTCCGCATCATCGCCATCTTCGCGCATCCGGACGACGGGGAGTACAAAATGGGGGGCACGGCGGCACGTCTTGCCGAGGCGGGGCACAAGATCAAGTTTGTGTCCCTCACCAACGGCGACGCCGGGCACCACAGGCAGGGCGGCGGGATCCTCGCGAAGCGACGGCGCGCGGAGGCAAAAGAGGCCGCCCGTCGCCTCGGCATCGACGCCTACGACGTGCTCGACTACCACGACGCCGAACTCATGCCCACGCTGGAGGTGCGGAAGGATGTGATTCGCCTCATTCGTGAGTGGAACGCCGACGTCGTCATCGGCCTGCGCCCGTACGACTACCACCCCGATCATAGAAACGCCGGCCGCGTGGTGCAGGATGCGGCCTACATGGTGCAGGTGCCGAACGTCGTCTCCCGCGTAGAGCCGACCGACGGCAACCCCGTCTTCCTCTACGTGGAAGACCGCTTCACGAAGCCGACGCCCTTCGAGCCGGACGTGGCCGTCCCCATCGACACCGTCATGGACCAGAAAATCGACGCCCTCGACGCCCACGTGTCGCAGATGTACGAGTGGCTGCCCTGGGTGGGCGACTACCTCGATGACGTGCCCGAAACGGAAACGGCGCGGCGCGAGTGGCTGGGCCAGCGCGTCCGCAACCGTGCCTCCGTCGATCCCGACACGCGGGCGACCCTTGAAGAGTGGTACGGCGCGGAGCGCGTCCAACAGGTGAACGCCGCGGAGGCCTTCGAGGTGACGGAGTACGGCCATCAGCCCTCCCCGGCCGAGCTCCGTCGGATTTTTCCCATGCTCCCCCCGCAGTGAGTCCGAGGGTGGCCACGGCGATCGCATCTTCCTTTCGGTCGCCTCCTTCCGGCTCTGTCAGCGTGACACGCTCTCTCCCACGCCCCCAAGCGCCCTTTCGCTCGTGCTGTTCCGGCACTCGCGCCGATCGGAGGGAACAGGGCCTCCATCCCCAGAAGAAACATCCCAAGATACGATTGCCCCGCGAGGGCGGCACTTGCGTTTCCGGCCTCTCCCGCTCATCATGAGGAGCGGCGTTTTCTCAGCTTGAGGACGCACACGCGCCCTCGTCTTCTGACCACCAACTGCCCGCACTCTTCTCACTGATTTCCGCAACCCCGTGGCTCCCCCGCAAGACGACCCGGACGCCGAGACGAGCATTAGCGTACTGGCAGACGACAACGTCGGCAAGATTCTCTTTCTCTCCCTCGTTGCTGCGCTGGGGGGCTTCCTCTTCGGCTTCGACAGCGGCGTCATCAACGGCACCGTCGATGCCCTGCAGGCCGAGTTTGGCTCCGATGAGGTGGGCACTGGCTTCAACGTGGCCTCCATGCTGCTGGGCTGCGCCGTCGGGGCCTTCTTCGCCGGCAACCTGGCGGACAAGTGGGGCCGCCGGCCCGTCATGA
>CAZTDC010000287.1:0-4695 GCA_964612165.1 uncultured Salinivenus sp. | reverse complement strand
GGCGTGATGCCGAAGGCCGACCCGCACTACTATGACATCGGCAATGGGCACGCCGCCGGCAACGGTCATGCCGCCGGGGACGGGGAGCCCTACATTCGCCCGGCCACGGTCGCGGCCGTGGAGCGGCCCGAGCAGGGAGAAAGCGGTGCCTGAGAGCCACGACGCCGACGACGCATTCACTCACTTTTGCGCACTGCGCAACGTGCCATGTTGAGCAATCTGATTCAGGAAATTAAGGCCTCGATGGGAATCTACGAGAGCGACGCCGACCAGGTCTACGGCCTGCTGGCGGAGTTCCCGAATCCCGGGGCGCTGATGCACGCCGCCGAGGCGACACGGGAGGAGGGCTATCGCCACTTCGACGCCCATAGCCCGTTTCCCATCCACGGGATGGACGATGCGATGGGGTTGGGCAACGCGTCGGCTGTTGGCGTTTCCACCTTTCTCGGGGGCGTGACGGGCTTCGCCACGGCCTACCTGCTGCAGTGGTGGACCGCCGCGGTCGATTATCCCATCAACATTAGCGGAAAGCCCTTCTTCGCCGTGGAGCCGTCGGTGCCCATCATGTTCGAGCTCACGGTGCTGTTTGCCGCGTTCGGGGCCGTGGCAGGCATGCTTGCGCTCAACGGCCTCCCGCGCCCGTACAACCCGCTCTTCTACTCCGACCGATTTGAGGGCGTGACGGACGACCGCTTTTTCCTACACGTGGCGGCCAGTGACGAGCAGTTCGATGCGGAAGAGACCGCGACGATGCTCCGCGACCTGGGCGCCGTACACATTGAGCTCGTGCAGGACGACGGCGTGCCCGACCCGTGAGGGTCACCCTCGACGACCGTTGACGTTTTTCCTTCCGAGATTCCTTGGTACCACCGATGCGACGTCTTCTCGTTACTGGACTTTTCACTGCGCTTCTCCTGGCGGGCTGCCGTGGGACCCAATCGGACGCGCCCCCGATTCACCCGAACCTAAATATGGACTTCCAGGAGAAATTTCAGGCGCAAACGTACAACCCGCTCTTTGAAAACAAGGCGTCCATGCGCAAGCCGCCGACGGGAACGGTGGCACGAGGACAGCTTCGAGACAGTGTGGAATTGTACCGCGGGCGCACTCAGGAGGGCGGGTACGTTGAGCGCGTGCCCATTGCCGTGAATCGAGAGGTACTAGAGCGGGGACAGGACAAGTACAACACCTTCTGCTCGCCGTGTCACGGGAAGTCGGGGGCGGGGAACGGGGTCATCATGCGCGGCGATTACGGGTATGCAATAGCGCAAAGCTATCACTCGGAGCGTCTCCGCAATGTGGCCGATGGGTATATCTATGATGTGATTACGAATGGGTACAACAATATGCCGCCCTACTCCCATCAGATTCCGGTGCGCGACCGGTGGGCCATCGTGACCTACATCCGGGCCCTCCAGCGCAGCCAGTACGCGCGCCCGGAAAATCTGCCGGAAAGCGTGGTTGCCCGTCTCGAAGAAGAGACCGGCACCCAAATTGGGTCGCCCGGCGACACAACGACGACTGAGGAGAGCGGGCCGACCTCCGACTAGGTCGGGTCTGCGAATGCGTCACCCCCTGTTGAACTCACTGTCTGCTTGAACTCACCGTCTGCCGGGGCACCCCGGCTTCGGACATTGAAGAACCACTGACGTCATGGCCGACTCTGTAGAGCAAAGCACGCCGTTTTTGTGGCTGGTCGATCCGCTCCAGTCCACGCGGGAGGCAGCGGAACGGGCCTATCGGTTCGTGGGCGACCGGCGAGCCTGGCTCGTGCCTCTCCTTCTGGGGGCTGCCCTGCTGGTCATCAGTGCCCTCGGGGGGTGGCAGAACCCAGACACGTTTTTCTTTGCGTACCTCACCGGGTGGTCGTTTCTGCTCACCACGGCACTGGGGGGGCTTCTCTTCCTGATCTTTCACCACCTTACTCGGGCCTCCTGGAATGTGGTGATCAACCGGATCAACGAGTCCCTGGTGTGGGCCTTCCCGTTGCTCTTTGTGCTGGGGCTGCCGTTGCTGCTGGGGATGCACGATCTGTATCACTGGACGCACGCGGAGCTTTACGACCCGAGTAGCTCGCACTACGACGAGATCCTGGCCGGGAAGCGCGCGTATCTCAATTTCCCATTCTGGTGTGCGCGGATGGTGATTTACTTCCTGGCGTGGACGATCGTCTCCTATCGGCTCTACACCCTGTCGGTGCGGCAAGACCTGGATCCGGACCCGGACATCCCGGCCAAGCTTCGCAGCACGAGCGCCTGGGGCCTGCCCCTGACGGCCGTGACCCTGGCCTTTGCGAGCTACGACATCCTCATGTCCCTCGATCCGCACTGGTTCTCCACCATCTTCGGGGTCTACTTCTTCGCGGGGGGCATTCTCAGCGCAGTATCCGTCATTACTCTTCTGGCCTTGCTCCTCCAGCGAACGGGTGGGCTCTTGAAAGACGTCATTACCCCGGAGCACTATCAGGACCTGGGGAAGTACATGTTCGGCTTCACGGTCTTCTGGGCGTATATCGCCTTTAGCCAGTACATGCTTTACTGGTACGGGGGCATTCCGGAGGAGACCGTCTGGTTCCAGCACCGGTTGCAAAACGGATGGCAGTGGCACAGCGGCTTTCTGCTGCTCTTCCACTTCGTTGTGCCCTTCCTCGTGCTGCTGGCGCGGGCGCCGAAGCGGACGTACCTGATCATGGGGGTCATGTCCGTCTGGCTTATCGGCATGCACTGGTTCGATCTGCACTGGGTCGCGCTCCCGGTGCTGCGGGAGAGCGGCGGTTTTCACTGGCTCGACTTTACGTGCTGGTTGGGTTTGACGGGGATCTTTGCGGGGGTCCTCATGTATCGCCTAGGCCGCCATCCGCTGGTGCCGCAGAACCATCCGTACCTTGGAGAATCGCTTCACTTTGAGAACACGTAGTGGGCCTCAAACGACGTCGCGATCAGGGCTCTTTCGGTGATCTTCACCAGGGTCAACGACCCTGCTCGCAGTCAGGGCGTATGAACTAATAACCATTCACGACTGCAATTGACCAATGGCTGCTGCGGACGCACACAGCGATCCTCCCTCACCGCCGACGCCTGTTGGGCCCGTCGACGCGACCACCGTTGACGGCCAGGAGGTCACCTTTGCCTGGAATCCCTCCCGGGAGGCGGACCGGTATCGCCTCCAGATTGCAAAGTCAGCGCAGTTCGACGATCTGGTTCTCGACGAGGAGGTGGGCAACGAAACGGCTGTGACGGTGGGCAACCAGTTGCCCACGGATGGGCAGACCTTCTTCTGGCGCGTCGTCGCCGGTTCGGATGCCGGGTGGGGGGAGCCCTCTGAGGTTGAGAGCTTCATCGCGGGCACGGAAGAGGAGGCCGAGCAAGACCTGGTGAAAGCAGACGACTCCGGTCCGGTCACGGGCCTGGCCCGGGCGGCGAAGCGAGAGGTCACGCGCCGCGTTCTCTCGTTCGAGGATCGATTCGAGGAGGAGCGGGAGCGGGGCGTCGCCTACGAGGGCATCGCCGCCAACCAGATCATAGCCATCGCGGTGTCGATTCTCGTCGTCATCATGATTGCCGTCGTCGTTCTGTTTGGGTGGTACGGCCAGGTCTCGCAGGAAGCCGAGGCCGCGGCAACCGGCGAGCAGAACTATGAGATGCTCCAGCAGGCCGAGATGGAGGCCCGGCAAGACCTCTCGCGGTACGAAGCCGCGGAGGAAGGAGAAGGAGTGTATAAGATCCCGATTGATCGGGCAATGGACGTCATCGCGACCGAAGAGTACCAGCGCACACAGTCGGGAGCCGGCTCCCAGGCGTCCCAAGCAGCCCCCGAGAACGAGTAAATATCGGGCGGCACAGCCGGTCGTTTCGGGGCCGCGCTGGAAAACTTTTTCGGGGGCTGAGGCGTTCAGGAAATAGAATGATGAGGGGCACGTTTGCCGCCGCTTGTAGTGAACCCTGGCATTCAACCTAGTAGGAAAAATTCAAGCGAGCAGTGAGGGGATCGGGTTGGGTTCCCTCGTTTATCAATAGATTAGTACCGATCCGACATGGGTGACTTTTGGCTACCAGAAGCCGCTTCCTCAATAGCGCCCGAAGTGGATGGGCTTTTCCTTTTTGTCACAGGGATAAGCCTGCTTCTCCTCGTGGGGGTTACGGGCGCGATTCTCTATTTCGTGTATCGTCACCGCCGTAAGGATCCGAATGAGCGCCCCGCTCCAGTGGAGGAAAGCCGGGTGTTGGAGGTGTCCTGGATCGTTGTTCCGACGATTCTCGTGCTCCTCGTCTTCAACTGGGGGTTCAAGAGCTACGTGAAGATGAACGTCTCCCCAGCTGGGGCCTACGAGGTCCAGGTGCGGGCGCAACAGTGGAATTTTCTTTTCGAATACCCCAATGGCGTGACGAGCGACACCCTGTACGTGCCGAAAGGGGAGGAGGTGAAGATGCGCATGAGCAGTTCCGACGTCCTCCACGGCTTCTTCATTCCAGCCTTTCGCGTGAAGTACGACATCCTACCCAATCGGTACACGTCCGTGTGGTTTAAAGCCACGGAGAAGGGGGATTATGATCTGTTCTGTACCGAATACTGTGGGACGGACCACTCCGAGATGGGGAAGGTCGTGCGGGTGGTGTCGCGAAGCGAGTTTCAGGATTGGCTGGAAAGTGCTGCGACCCCGGAGGACATCCCGCTTCCGAAGCTGGGCGAGAAGCT
>CAZTDC010000286.1:0-4718 GCA_964612165.1 uncultured Salinivenus sp. | reverse complement strand
TTATACTGCACTTCAATCATCAGGCATGAAGGCGAGCACGTTCTCGGGCGGTCGTCACCGGTACCATTGAGTTGGCTGGTTTGTCATTCAAAATTTCCTTTGGGTTCCCTTTCCGACTGACGCGAGCACATTCAGTCGCGTTGCGCCTGCCCTGGATGAATAGAAGCAGCAACACGGTGTGACCGCGGAAAGGGGAGATACGAGCAGCTATTGCTCGTCGGGAACGGCGTCGAGGGCGCCGGTCGAGCCGTTCTCGGACGGTCCGTTCGCGGGCGTGCCGAAGAGCGACCGATTGGAAATGTCGTTGGCCAGCAGGTAGGCCTCGTAGTGCTGATGGGGCGTGACGTGGTCGATGCCCTGGGCGGCAAAGTGCTCCACGACCGCGGTGGCGCGGCTGCCGTCGTGCGGCACGGCCCACTGCGCGTGGCGGGCCAGCAGGGCCAGCTCCAATGCGTGGCCGATGGTGAGGGCGAAGCGACGGGCCCCGGCCTCCACGGCGTCCTGGCTGTCGTCGAGGGCGTCGGCGAGCCATTGCATGGCGTTCTGGAAGGCGCCCTGGGCCGTCTGCACGGCGTGGTCGAGGGCAGGTGTATTCACGGCCTTCCGGCACCGGGCCAGCTCGGCCTTCAGGGCCGCAAATCGACCGTCCCGTCGGAGCTTCGTGAGGGTGGTGAGCGCCATGACGTTTGTGGTGCCTTCCCAGAGGGGCAAGGCGTAGGCGTTGCGGAGCAGCATGGGAATGCCGGTGTCTTCGACGTAGCCCCCGCCCCCGAAGGCTTCCATCACCTCACCCAGGACCGAGGTGGCCTGCTTGGCCGTCGTCAGCTTCACGAGGGGCGTGAGGGCGTAGAAGAGGTGTCGCTCCTGGTCGGTGAGCGTGCCGGTTTCCTGCTTTCCCAGCAGCTCCACGAGGCGGAACGTGAGGTGGAACGCCCCTTCGAATGTCGCCTGCAGGGACGCCATCGTGTCGTAGTGGAGCGGCTTCTCCATGATGGGCGTGCCAAAGGCCTCTCGCTTTTGCCCAAAGTCGCGGGCCAGGGCCAGCCCCCGGCGCATGAGTCCTACGGCGAGGACCGCGTTCCAGGTGCGGGCAATGCGCACCATCGGCCCCAGTGTGCGCGTCCCGTCGCCGATGCCGGCCACCGGATGGGCCTTGGCCCCATCGAGTTCGACTTCTGAGACCGGCAACTTCCGAGCGCCCATCTTGTCCTTCATTCGGTTTACCCGAATGCCGTCGCGCGGCGACGCATCACTGTCCTCGCGGATGGGGAGGTGGAAGAGGGTGAGGGCATCTGTCTCCCCCTCTGTCTGGGCAAGGACGAGGGCCATGTTGGCGGCGGTCGAGCTGGTGAACCACTTGTGGCCGTCGAGGCGCCAGGTGCCGTCGGCGTCGCGGCGGGCCGTCGTCTCGATTTGGTTGAGGTCCGAGCCCCCCTCCTTCTCCGTGCGCCACTGGCCGCTCGTCCAGAACGTTTCGGGGTCGCGACTCAAGAGGTGGGGGAGCACCGTGTCGGCCAGGTCGCTGGGGCCGTGATCCAGCAGGGTGCGGGCCGCTCCGTCGGTCGTGGCGAGGAGGAAGCCCAGCATGTCGGTGCCGGGAAGCAGCAGGTAGGCGCGGGCAAACTGGTCGATCCGGCTGTAGCGACCGTGCTCCCGCTCGTAGGCCGACGCGATCACGCCGTGCGATGCTGCTTCGTCCAGTCCGCGCGTCCAGAGATCCGTTAGTTCGACGTGGTCGATGCGCTTGCCCTGCGGACCGAAGCGAGTGAGCGACGGGTCGTTTTCCCGGTCCTGCAGTTGTAGATCGTAAAGCTCGTCACCGGCGAGAGCGCCGAGTTCGCGTAGATCGGGTTTCACGGCCGTGTGGACCTCCGAGGGGAGCACACGGGCCAGGTACCGCCGCAGGACGCGATCGTCGTCGTACTGGTTCTTGAGGTCCGCGATTTTGGTGGGGGAAGCCGCCATGGCGACGAAGCGCTTGCGAGAAGGAGGGTGAGAACGAGAATCGCAACTTGGAAGAGAAACGAACGCCTCCTCCAGGGGGCCCGTTTGATCCGTGTGTGGGCGGGACGTCTCCTGCAGTGTGGGGGATTCCCGGAATCTATCTTCGGAATCACCAGACGTCATTCAGACGTCCGGTCCATCGATAGCACTCGCTCGTACCAGCGCACTCAAGCAGTATTTTTCTATGCCGTCAGCACCTCTCTTCGACTTTTCGACCTCCGATCCTGACGCCCCCTCTGATTGGCGCAGCATCGACGATCCGGTAATGGGCGGTGTCTCCGAAAGCACATTTGAGGCAACGGAGGCGGGGGCCGTGTTTACGGGCACCGTGTCGCTGAAGCAGGGTGGCGGCTTTGCCTCGGTTCGGGCGCCCGAATCGACCTACGACCTGAGCGAACACGACGGGCTCCGGCTGCGGGTGCGGGGCGACGGCAAGCACTACTGGCTCACAACCTATACCGCGCCGGGCGGTCCTATCAGCTACCGGACTTCTTTTCACCCGCCGACCGACTGGACGATCGTTTCTGTGCCCTTCGACACCCTAACGCCGTACCGTCGCGGCACAAAAGTCTCGGACGCGCCGCCGTTTGACCCGGCGCAGATCCGCACCCTCGGTTTCCTGATTGCCGACGAGCAGGACGGTCCCTTCCAGCTGGACGTGGCATGGATTCGACCCGGACTTGAGGACTCGGACTGATTCTCGTCCAGTCATAAAAAGCTGAGGTCGGCCCGAACGGGAGGCGGCAACTCGGCATCCGGTACCGTTCCTCGTACCCCGAACAGGGAGGCAGCACACAGGCCCAACCCCCTTTGCTCCTCACTCTCGTACCACCACAACCGTTTTCGACCGATGTCTCAACACGTCTCCGATCCCGACAGCTGGATTGCCGACCACCTGTCTGAGCCACAGGAAAAATTCGCCCGTTTTGCCGAGCGCGTGTACGAGGGCAACGCTCTCTCCCGCAAGACGAAAGAACTGATTGCCGTGGCGGCCTCGTCGGTCGCCCGGTGTCCGCACTGTACCGACGGGCACCTTGCGCAGGCACAGGAGGAAGGGGCGAGCGAAGAAGAGGTCGCCGAAGCGCTCGCCGTGGCCTGGGGGCAGGGCGGCGGGACGCAGGTGTTCTGGATGAAAGACGACTTCGCCGACCTGCTCGGTGAGGACTGGCGCACGGACTATCTCCCAGAGGCCGACCGGGCCTTCTGGGACTTCAAGTCCTCCATCTTCGAAAGCGACACGCTTCCACGGGTGACGAAGGAGTTGATTGCTGCCGCGGTGAGCACTATGCTGCGATGCCGTCATTGCACCCGGTCGCACATCGAAGCGGCCCTCGACGAAGGGGCCTCCAAGGCGGCTGTTGCCGAAGCCTTGGGCGTCGCGTGGGTCATCGGTAGCGGCACAGAGGTCGTCTGGAATAAGGACGGATTCGAGGAGCATTTGCACCGCGACGACACAACGTGAGCGAAATGGCTCCTCGAATGACGAAACGCCCACGGGTCACGGCGGACCAGTGGGCGTATTGGAGGACGGACAGAAAAAGAAAGACCCCGTCCGGAAGTCGGACCGGGAAAATTTCATCACTATGTCTGCGACCAATATAGCAAAATCGACCCCGGGAACCCGTTAAACTGGGTGTGAAAATAATGTAACAGAGCAGTCCCGATGTAGTTGCCTTGATCGCAGAGTGGGACTCTGATGCAGCCCAGCCGCAAATCTCGTTCGTTGCCCCCAGCTGGTGGAGTCGATCCCCAGTCAAAACAGCTCCCAGCTTTCCCTATGATTCCTCAGGGAGGACACTGTGCCGCACCTCTTCCAGTTGTTCTTTCACCTTCCGGTCGACGGTTTCCACCTCCATCGGAATGTCGTCGGAAATGGGCACGACATCGAGAATGAGGCGCGCGCTGCGGCTGTAGGTGAAGTAGTTGTAGGCCCAGTTGACGAAGGCATTCAGCCGGTTCCGGAAGCCCACGAGCTTTGCGATGTGGATCACGGCCCAGAGGATCCACGCGAAGAAGCCCTTAAATGTGATGCCACCCGCGAGTTCAGCCACGGCGGCGTTCCGGCCAATGGTGGCCATCTTCCCATAGTCCCGATAGGCGAAGGACTCGGGATCCCCGCCCAGAACATCGCGGCGCACCTGCTCGGCAGCGTGCTGCCCGCTCTGCATGGCCACCTGTGCGAGCTGTGGTTCGTAACCGTTGTCCCCCTCCATGGCCGCCATATCCCCCACGGCGTATACGCGGTTGTGGCCCGGCACACTCAGATCGTCATTCACGATCACGCGCCCGTCTCGGGCCTGCTCGGCTCCCAGAAGGTCGGCGACGGGACTGGCCTTCACCCCGGCCGCCCAGACGAGCGTCTGAGACGGGATCGAGGGATCGTCGTCGAGGTGTACGGCGTCGGCCTCCACGCGCTCGACCGCCGTATTCGTGCGCACGTCCACGCCCCGATCCTCCAGTACCTCCCGCGTGTAGTCGCGAAGGTGTTGCTGATAAGGGGGCAACAGATCGTCCTGCATTTCGAGCAGAACGCACTGGGCCTGCTCCTGCGTGTCGAACCCCGAAAAGTCGTCGTTAAGTGTATCGAAGAGTTCGACGAGCGCACCGGCCATTTCAACGCCGGTGGGACCGCCCCCCACGATGACGAACGAGAGCGTGCCTGCTTCGGCCTGCTCGCGCTTCCGGTCGTACCGCTCGAACTGCCGCAGCACGTG